>JAUWHX010000072.1 GCA_030605695.1 bacterium
ACCAGCAAAAACCTCTCCATACATTCCTTTTGTTTATTATTTTTCTCCAAATCAACTTTCCTGAAATAAATCTTCAATATTAAAATTTTACTTGCAAGATAGCAAAGAGAGAGTATTATTCTGGTGTTTATGATATTTGATATTCTTGATGCGCCTGTAGCTCAACTGAATAGAGCGATGGACTTCGAATCCAAAGGTTGGGGGTTCAAATCCCTCCAGGCGTGTTAAAAACATAAAATCACATTGAGAAAATGAAGAACTTTGCTCCATATCTTAAACTTCACACTGGCAAGTTTATATTATGCATAATTTTTATGTTTCTTTTTGCATTGGTTTCAACCTTCTCACTTTCTCTCTTATCTCCTTTTCTGCATGCCATATTCTATGATAACTCATTTCCTTTAAGTAATGACCTTTTAGCACGATTCAATGACTGGTTCCTTCAGGGCTCAAAAGTTCAGGCATTTATGAAACTCCAGATAATACTTGTTTCTGTTTTCCTAATTAAAGGTATACTTGGATATTTGCACCAATATCTTGGAGTCTCAATTGAAGAGAATGTGATGAAAAAAGTAAGAGACGATATTTATTCTCACTTACACACGCTTTCTTTGGACTACTTTCACCGCACTCAATCTGGAATGCTTGTTTCAAGAGTAACAAACGATATATCAATGGTTAAAGGTGCGATAAAAGACGGACTTCTTAATTTCTTAAAGCATTTATTGCTCACGGTCGCTTATTTAGGATTTGCTTTTTATATTAGCTGGAGACTCCTGCTTGTATCTATTATAACTTTTCCAGCTCTTGGTTGGCTTCTTAACAAGCTTGCAAAGAAACTCAGAGAAAAAAGTGATAAAGTTCAAGAGGATATGGCAAAGATTACAAGCACAATTGGGGAATCTATTGGGGGAATAAAAATAATAAAAGCTTTTACGGCAGAGAAGTTTGAAATCAATAAGTTCTTCAAGACCACATACAATTATTTGAAATCAGCTATAAGATTTGAACGAGTTGGACTTATAGGAGTTCCTGCTTCAGAACTTGTAATTACAATTGGAGTCTGTATTCTCTTGAGCTATGGCGGGTATCAGATATTTGTTGCTCACACTCTTTCAGCAGATAGATTTCTTATATTTTTGGCGTGTGCACTTAGTATGATGCAATCTTTAAATCAACTTCCGAAAGCAAATGTTTATCTTCAACGAGGAGTTCAGGCAATGACAAGAGTAAAAAGAATCCTTGATACTAAACCTACTGTGCAAGAGGCAGTTCATCCAGTTCCGCTTAAATCCTTTGAAAAAGAAATCGCATTTAGAGAAGTTCATTTTAGCTACGACCCTTCAAAAGAGGTAATTTGTGGGGTGACACTTCGTATAAAAAAGGGTGAGAATGTTGCTCTTGTAGGACCATCAGGGGCTGGCAAATCTACCCTTACAGACCTCCTTGCTCGTTTCTATGACCCGAGTTATGGCTCAATTGAGATTGATGGTGTAAATATAAAAGAAGTTTCTCTTGAGGACTTGCGTTCTTTAATTGGACTTGTTACCCAAGAGCCAATTTTATTTGACGATACTGCGTTTAATAATATTGCTTATGGTGTTCCTGATACATCTCCTGAATTAGTTTATCGGGCAGCGAAATTAGCCTATGCAAATGAGTTTATTGAAAAGCTTCCTAAAGGATATGACAGTATGATAGGAGAAAGAGGAGTCTCACTTTCAGGAGGTGAGCGTCAGCGAATTGCAATTGCGCGTGCGTTTTGCAAAAACCCTGAAATCCTTATATTTGATGAAGCTACTTCTCACTTGGACCCAGAGAGTGAGAGCAAAGTCCATTCTGCTATGGAAAAGTTGCTTGAGGGCAGAACAGCCATTGTTATAGCTCATCGGCTCTCAACTGTGCGTGACCGAGACCGCATAATTGTAATAGACGAAGGTAAAATAGTAGAGGAAGGCACTCATAGTGAATTGCTTGAAAATGAAGGATTGTATAAGAGATTGGTAAAGAGAGAGCTTGATGGATAGGAATAACAAGATTAGAATTTTTTAATATCAAGAGGTTTCATAAACTGAGGTAAGTTGACCTGCAATCTGACTCCAAGGAAATTTCTCTATTGACCTTTGCTTCAAAGACTCTCCCATTTCTTTCAGTTGTTTTTCTGACATATTCAGCATTTTCTCCATAGCTTTTTTAAGCTCCTCTACAGACCCCGGCTTTACAAGAAAACCTTCTTTCCCATCTCTCACTATATCCTGCAATGCTCCTACTCTGCTTGCAATAACAGGTTTAGCAAAGTAAGCCGCCTCAAGCAAAGAATTTGCCAAAGAAATCTTCGTGTATGGAATCACTACAACATCTGACGACCTGTATAAAATACCCAGTTGTTGATAAGGAAGTGGAGAGGAATGTTTTATAAAATAACTTTCTTCAGGTGTCCACTTTGTGTGAGCAAGTATCTTGAAATGCTTATTTTTCAATGACTTTGCTGCATCGCATAGTATATTAAATCCTTTGTATTGTTTTATGGGTCCCATAAATAAAAATACACGCTCATTAAATTTATATTTATCGGCATCGGTAGTCTTATCGTGAACTTTGTAAAAATTCTCATAGTTCCCAACAGATATAACAGAGACCTCTTTGTGCTTCACTTTAGGAAAAAGATGTAGAAACTCTTTTTTAGTATGCGGAGAATGCAAAAAGATGTGGTCAAATGAGGGATAAATTTTTTCAAAACGCTGATAATCGCTTTCCCTTTCTCTATGTGGAAGTAAATTATGTGCAGTATGTACTAACTTTCGGATTCTCCCACGAAGTTTTGGCAGTATAATCGATTCAACTGAAGGAGAAGTAACCCATAGCATATGGACTATATCTTCTTTTTTTAACATTCTTTTGAGATTCATCCATCCTGATGTAATTTCCGATGTTTGAGAGATATTACTAACAAATCTCGCAAGTCTTGGCAGTTCTCCGAATAATCCTTTTGAAATCGGCATAAAATAATTGCAGGAATGGACTGGTGGGGCTTCTATGTTCTTAGGCATAATTCCTATGAACTTGTATCTGACACCAAAGTTTTTAAGTGCCCAGAGCAACTCAAAATTGTATGGCTTTGTGGTATTACGCGGGTCTATAAGATAAATCATTTATAAACTTTGCAATGTTTTTTGCCCCTCCAGAAGGTCCCATTCTCTTTTTTCCAATTTCCCCTCTTTTTTGTCTCAATTTCTTATCCTCAAGCAGTCTTAAAACTTCACTTACTATACCTTCCGGAAAATCGGATATAAATTTTAAACAACCACCCAATAACTTTTTTTGATTCCTCATTCTTGTAACTGATGTCTGGGGACCACAGCCTTTAAATGAGACTATCGGCTTGCCGAGAAATGCTGTCTGCTCATTTGCTGTTCCCGAGAGCCCAATTACGACATCTGATTGCTTAATTATATCAACAAACGCATCCTGTAACAGCCACAACTCGGCTTTTTCCTTCTGTATTCTGGATTCTTTATATTGCCAGCCCTGAAGTTCTGAAAGAGACACTAATTTTTCCAAATCCAGAGATAAAGGAACAGCCGCCGCAAAGTTCACTCCTTCTCGTCTCTTTGATATTTGCTCAACTATAAGAAGGATTTTCAAGAAGTTTTTGTATGCTTCTTCCCTTGAGCCAGGCAGAATCCCAATAAGAGTTTGTGAGTTGTGAGTTGTGAGTTGCGAGTTGTGAGTTTTCTCTAATTCATCTACCATAGGGTTTCCTACAAATAATGCAGGCACAGATTCTTTTCTTAAATTTTCGGCAGTGTATTCGTCGTGAGCAAAAACTTTTATGCAGATTTTACGCATTGCCCAATGCTCAAATTTAGAATGTGGGTTCTGATAATCCGATTTTGCTGGAGCAAGAAATATAAGACGTTTTTTAAGTCCAAGCCAAGCAAGTAAAAGAAGAAATACATCACCCACAACTATAGCTTGATTTATCTCTCTGCGAACTTTTTTGAGTGCAATGTAATATCTTATCGGAATATAAGAGCTTGTCGTAGCGTCTTTTAGAAAATCCACAAGATTTCTTGGAAATCCTCCGGACGGAGGAACTTTGCCCTTTATAAGTAAAGGAATATCTCTCTTTTCATACTCTTCTCCTTCAGAAATAAGTGGAGCTCCTATGAGTTGAGAGTTAAGAGTTGAGAGTTGAGAGTCAATTTTCCGCTTCTTACTCTTTACTCTAAACTCTGAACTCTGAACCTTCAGAAGTTCCTGGGCAATAAGAGCAGCGGAACGGTCCTCCCCATAACAGTTGCTCAAAAACAAGACTTGAGACTTGAGACTTGAGACTTGAGACCCGATTTTTTGCCTTTCACTTTTCACTTCTAATATCCCTTTTGCGCGGTAGTGGTATTTCATAATTTCTTTAAGCATAGGGGCAACAAAAAATATCGGGAAGTCAACAGAATGAGCAAGAAGTTTAATTGCTGCTTCCTTCTCTGCCCATTTTGAGAGTTGAAAAAGTTTTGAAACAATCAGCACCTTATTTGTCTTGACGACACGATTTCCATACTTGCTGCCGAAATAAACGATGTTCTTTGACCATTGGTATCTCTTTTGAAATGTAATCTTGAACTTCTCACAAGTTGGGTAGCCGTCAACGTGATAAGCTTTACATTTTCTAAATCCACAAATAGTTTTTAAGCCGAGCTTCTTAAGTCTTCTTCCTAAGTCAGTGTCTTCATATCCCATCGAGATGCCAAATTTCTCATCCATCAGCCCTACCTGAAGAAGCCATTTCTTTTTTATTGATACATTCTGCGTAACTAATCCTCCTTTTGAAAATCCATCAATCCTTAACGAGAAAACCCCAGCATTTCTTGGATGACGGATATGGCGGACTAACCCTTGAACAATTAACTTATCGTTTAAGTTGTGCGGTAAGATATGGTTATCAACAAATCTTTGGTCCACAAGGACATCTGAATCTACGAATATTATTATTTCCCCTCTGGTTTGTCTTATCCCTTTGTTTCGAGAAAAAGGCTGTCCACTCTGTGTGTCATTCTTAAAATATCTCACTTTCTTCATCTCAGGGATAGTGTGAGTTCCATCAGTTGAGCCATCGTCTATCACGACTATTTCATAATCTTGAGAAGTTTGATATAAGAGAGCCCTCAAGCAATATCGGAGTAATTTCTCCCTATTATAAGTTACGATAATAACCGAAGCTTTAGGAGTTGCGAGTTGTGAGTTGTAAGTTATGAGTTGCGAATTGTTTTTTTGCTTTTTACTCTGAACTCTGAACTCTAAACTCTGAACTTCTTTAATCCCTTGTGCGCGGTAGTGATATTTCATAAGCATTTTGCAAATCGGAAAGAGTGGAAGAATTGGAGAATCTCGGGAGGATTCTAAAAATTTTAATCCACGTTCTATCCATCTATCTGTTTGGAAGAAACGAGAAATAAGAAGTGCCTTTTTTGTATGTGCGAACTTTTTGCCTAATTTACCATGACGTTTGATGAGAAAATATGCACTCTTTCCTCTTTTCTGATGTTTATCGAAAAACTCTTGCAAATTATTCATTTTGGGTGGCCCATCAATATGATAAGCTTTACATCGGAAAAGTGGATGAACTGGATTAAGTCCGATTTTTTTGAGTCTTATGCCGAGGTCAACATCCTTATAGCCAATTTTGCTACCAAATTCCTCAAATCCTCCAATCTCAAGAAACCATTTTTTCCGTACAGATGCGTTTTGGGTAATAAAAGTGCCAATACATAAAGCATTTGGATAATAGAATTTAAAGTTGACCTGATTTAGATTACGAATGTGATGAACCATCCCCTGAACCCAGATTTTTTTATTACTCTTATGTATCCGTATATGGTCAAGAACGAAATTTGGGTGGACAAGAACATCAGAATCTAAAAAAACTATGAGTTCTCCATTAGCTTGCTCAATGCCAATATTTCTCGCTACATAAGGTCCCACCTGCTTCTCTAATCGGATATATCTTAATCTGGAATCTGGAATCTGGAATCTGGAAATTAATTCAGCCGTTTCATCTTGAGAAGCATCATCAATCACTATAATTTCGTAGTCCTGTGTAGTTTGATTTAAAAGATAAGAAAGGCAATGTTTTAATATATAAGCACGATTATAAGTAGGAATAATGACACTCGCTCTAAGCATAATACTATCATACTTAGCATTTATTGAGATGTCAACTTTTAAAAAGTCACAGACTCGTACGAGCAGAATAGCGTCTTGAGATAGAGATAGAGGAAAACTCAAAAAGTCTCAAATTTCTATCTCTGTCTCTCAAGTAATCTCTAATCTCTGTGTTCTCTGTAGTTCAAGTTTTTCTCTTGACAAGAAACGAAGATATGGTATTTATGACAAGATGTTATTAACTACCAACTGCCAACACGTAGTATCCAATATTTATCCCAATTTCTTATTAACCCATTTAACTTCCCGTTATTGCAGGAAAAGGATGTAAGATGTTAAAAAGATTTTTCTATATCGGAGGGGATATTATTTAGTTGTCATCCTTCCTATGCTGATGAGACCTATGCTGATAGAAGCCCTGTTGGTGCTGGTTGTCTTTCTGCAGTTATTCCTGGTCTTGGTCAGTTTTATAATGGAGATATTTGGAAAGGAATTGCATTTATGGGAGTAAGTCTAATAGCCAATGTATCACTTATAAGAAGGATAGAATCAGCGTTAGACGAGTCGGGAGAAGAGTGTCCTCCCGCTCTTCCTATTCTTCCTGCTGTAATGCTGGCAGCCGGAGCTTGGAGTGGCAGCATTGTCGATGCTGTAATAACTGCTAATAGGATTAATGAAGAGAAAAAACTTGGATTAGAGTTCAAACCACGAAAAGATAATGTTAGTTTAGCTCTTTCTTATAAGTTTTAGGCTCTCAAGAGAGAGGAATGAAGGATTTATTGAGAGAGATAAACGAAAAAAGGACATCCTTCTTTGAAAAAAGGATGCTAACAAGTGACCGGTTGATAGCAACGAGTGAGTGGTTTTGAAGGACAAGTGAATGATTTTGAAGAACGTGTGAGTGGTTGAAAAGGACGCAAAGCTTGAACCACAAAGAACACAGAGAACACAAAGAATTGAAAGATTACAGATTTGTCACTCGTGGAGTCTGCGACAGACTCTGTGAGAAAATTGCAGATTCTTTCAATCTTTAATCTTCTAATTTTCAAATCTTGCAATCTGCGTTTATCTGCGGGTTAAGAACTTCTTGAAACTTCCATAAATACTGACCTCATCTCTTGTGCCCATAAATTTGTAGTGAATCTTTTTAAGACAGCTTCTCTTCCCATTTTACCAGCTTTTATAATAGCATCAGGAGTGCTAATTAGTTCCAGAATCTTTCTCGCCATCTCCTCTGGCTCTGGTGGCACCATAAATACGCCTTCTCCTTCGTCAAATACCTTGCCAATGCTCCCGACATTCGATACCACAACCGGCTTTTCCATAGCCATACTCTCAAGAACCGTATTAGCCAGGTTTTCACCACATCGCTCATGAGAAATAATCGTCAAATCACAACTCGCATACATTTTCTCAACATCTGTTCGCAAGCCCGTAAAAATGACCTTATCTTTAAGATTTAGCTCTTTCGCATAACTTTCTATAGCTTCACGGGTAGAACCATCGCCTACCATCAAGAATCGGATATCCTTCTCCTTTGAGCACACGATTTTAGCAGTATCTATGATAATCTTGTGATTCTCTTCGGGTCTATAATTACATACATTCCCGATTACAAATTCATCGCTCTCAATACTTAGCTCGTTTCTTGCATTCTGAACCTGAGAGGGATTAAACTTATCTATGTTTATCCCATTATAAATTACCTTGACTTTTTTGGGTGTAACTATCCCGTATGATATTAATTGCTCCCTTATTAAATCCGAATTGGGAATATGAATATCCACCAACATAATGTCCAACATCTTATAAATCGCACTCCCAATAACTTTTTTTAATAAATTCGGGCGACTAGGACCACCACGCCAATGCCACACAAGATTGGGGTGCAAAGGAGAAATGAATTTAATTATTGCCCCTGCAATCCGAGACTCAATCCCAAAGTTAGTATGAATTACTTCTACCCGATACTTGTTTACTAAATCAAATAGCTTTATTATCCCTTTGATATTAACAGGATAACTCATAGGCACTATTTCTACAGGAATATCCTCTTTCTTAAAAGCTCTCATCCAATCACGTTCCTCAGGGAAGCAAACAATCATTTGGTCATTATTTTTCTTTAGCTCTTTCCCAAGAGTCAAAAGGCTATCTCCGAAGCTACCCAAGAAATTCGCATTGAACATCGCAAGTTCTAATATTCTCACTTTTAACTATATTCTCGCCAGACTTCTTTTAGATAAAAGTTAGCTAACTTTATATTTATTTCCGGGTCTTTCCTACAATCAGGGCATACAGAAACTGAAAACCCATAATCTCCGAAATACTTGCTACTTACATACTTTTTTCCGCAAAAGAAGCATTTCCCTGTTGTTTGTTGTTCTAAAGAAAAGAGAGTGTGGGTGTGGAATGAAACCTTCTTCCCCCTTTTGTATTTATTGAGAATAACAGAGGAGATATTTTTTGAACACTCTTTACAGACAGGCACTGAGAATTGTGAATTTGGCATTGTAAGCTTTGAACAAAAAAAACATTCAACTATTTTAGCTTTTTTGTATGCTATTACTAATGAAAGCCCCCCAAATATTCTTAATGGAGTCTGCTCTAAAAAATCTAAAAATGGAAAGAGGAACCCTTTAATTTTTCTTAAAAATCTCAACTTGTTAAAAGTTTTAAATAATGCATACACAGGATACTTTAAAGAGATAGTGGCATAGTCTATTACCTCAAAGCCTGCATTTCTCGCAAAATCAACCAATTCCTTTACAGAATACTCATATTGGAAAAGAATTTCCTGAGAGACTTTTGGCTTATATAAGCTTAAACTTGATAGCAAGAATTTAACCAAAAGTTTAATTTTGTTTATTTGAGATAATAAAATGGTATGAAAAGAATATCTATTTGGTGTAGATATTATTGCAATTCCGCCATCTTTAAGTATCCTATTAGCTTCTTTTAACGCATCTTCCGGCCCTTCTTTGAAATGTTCTATAACTCCAAGTGAAATATATCCTGAAATAGAATTATCAGGTAACGGAACACTTCTAACGTCTGCACATATAAACTTATTATTGCATTTATTAACTCCTGCCCAATTTTTACAAGAAATCAACCCCTGTAGTGAGACATCTATTCCTATTATATTAAATCCTAAATCTGAAAGATAAAATACATATCTTCCTAAACCACTTCCTGCTTCTAAATTTGTCCCATTTCTGGGTAAATATTTTAATATATACTGCCTTCCACTATAAAAGTCTCTCATCTGAATTTCCCGGTCAACAGTCCGAGAAAACCAGACATCATCCCACTCTTTTGACATTTTCCTAATTTTTTCTATTTCTACTATCAGTTTTACGAAATACCAAAAGTATTTGTATGAGGAAAATGGATTGCAAACATACTATTAGAATAAGAAAGTTAGTATTGTAAATTTTACCCAATCCGGTTCAGGTGAACTTTTGCTGTATTCTCACTTGATTTTATCAGTTACATCAATGAATTTACAGCGTCGTTTAATATGAGAAAAATAGCTCTTATCTTCTAATAATTCATAACTTACATTGAAATAGTAGTTGAAAATTAGACGAAAAGTATTCACCGGTGTTATGGAGTCATACAAAAAGTCCTTAGCATTATCAGGTAAGTAATAGGCATTCAATATTTCTATCCTTTCTTTGAGCATTTCTTCACTGAGTTGCTCCTCCATACCACTCTCTAACATTTTTCCCCATATATATCCAGGGCCGTGATCTGATTGCAAAATGATAATTGGTGGAGTTTCTGCTTTTGATAATATTTCCTCAATAAGTTCTTTGACTTTCTTACTAACGAAGATTAACTGGTCTAAATAACGTTGTTTATCTTCCCAAGTCTCTGGTGCCATCTTAAGTTCTATATCTTTCACTGACTCACCGTTTGGACCAAATAAATAAGGAGGATGAGGAGCAAGAATATGAGCAAAAACGAACTTTGGTCCTTCGATGCTATATTGCACTTCGGCAAGCTGGGAAAAAATGCGTAGCACTCTTCCTCTGGCAGGTCCAATAAAATGACTTTCAAAAGCTCTTAGCATAGTTGTTCGAATTAATACCATTAGAAATTCATTTAATTTACCACAATGAACATTCCTATCTGCATATCTATTATAATCTGTTAATGAACAGCCAGACCTGAAATTCACAAACTTATACCCCCTTTCTCGCAGAAAACGTATTACTTTGCTGTATTTAATCATCTGAGAAGCTATCTTACAATATTCAGACTCTGTGTGATTTAGCACATTAAGGTATTCCATGTTCAAGGAGGATGCTAACGATAGGAAAGTATACATATAATTAGTTCGGCTCTTAGTAGCTACATAAAAACCTTTATCATTCAAATAATCAATGAATTCTTGATTATCATAACCATAGATTTCCTTCAGTGTGCTTGAACTCGCATATCCGTCCAAAATGATATAATAAATGTCTGGAAATGTATCTGTTTCTGTTGAATCTATTGTAACAGCTTTTCTCTTTTCCATACTTCTATTATTCTGCCAAGTAACCTTTGTTTTGGACCTATAAGCCCCAATATTGATTAGAGAAATTACAATCATAGAACCAGCTACGACATTTAATAAGTTTGTGAAATTATGTAAATTTCTGCGTGTCTTTATAGAAAAATAAACACCAAGAATAAAAAATATAATCACTACAGGAAAAAGAATTTTATTAGGTCCAATAATTATCCTCCCCGTAGCAAAACGGAAATCCCCCATAGCATTAGTAAAATGTCCATAGGAAAAAAATAGTAATAGAAAAAGAGAGGTAATTAATCCTGCTTTTTCTTTACTTTTTAAAATAAAATTCAATAATAAAAACAAAAGAAGAGAGAAAATAATAGTAACAGCTATTAAGATAAGAACTTCATTTAATAAAACATATCCTATGTTATGGGCATATAGAAATAGAACAGGATATACTGCAAAGAAGAGAGGATAAATAATAATTGTTTTTTTCATATCTTTATCATTAAATACAAAATTCTTTCAGAATCTTTTATCTTTACGAAGTTTTGTATTGTAAAATATTTTCCAAACTCATTCTCAAAAGCTTGCTGTGTATAGTCAGTAAAAATGTCTTCTCGTGTTG
The DNA here is from genome assembly GCA_030605695.1 of bacterium. Taxonomy (GTDB): domain Bacteria; phylum Hydrothermota; class UBA3073; order JACQXS01; family JACQXS01; genus JAGMCN01. Next base: position 11,298 of record JAUWHX010000072.1, read on the forward strand.
ATAGAAGTCTTTGTACCTGCGAGTCACTTTTTGGGATGAATTCAATAATAAGTGAATTACATATTTTGCCAAAAAAGTTAGCAATTTTATAAAGTGGCAGATTATTGGAAATAGCCAAATGATGAATTAAAGCAAGGGCAAACACTGTATCTGCGAGACCACGTTCCAGGATAGACATTCTTTCTTGATTTTCCCAGCCAATACTTGGTGATGGATTGGTCAAATCAAGCAATAAAGGAAGAATATTGAGTTCACGATTCTCTACACATTCAAGATAATTCTTCTCCACAGCAACAGGGTCAATATCAAAAGAGATAGTTTGAATTCCACGGGTGCTCGCAATACGGCTAAATATACCTACATTTGCACCAAGGTCCCAAACAGTTTTTGGATTAATCTTGTCTAAGAATTCAGTTATAAGCTGTTTTTTATGCTGAAATGCATCTTCAGAGTAATTAGTATCTTCATAGTAATTAGTCCATTCGGTAGCTTGAGGTTGCCAGTTCAGTTTGTTGACAAGAGTTTTTAAACTGTCAATGAGTCCAGTGAAAGACAAGCGACTCATTTTACGACTACTTGTATTTACAATTTTATCAGCAAAGTATCTTTGGCTTTTAGCATGAAGGTGAATGTGAGACAACAAGGAAAACTTGAAACGAGTGCGAAATGGAAGAAGTGAGCTTGCCAAATCCAGAGGGACTCCATCTATATAAACTCGTAGTAATTGGTTTAATCGAATATCCCTATAACTCATAAGTAATAAAGGTGCAAGAAAATGTTGACAGAATTGTCTATACGCAACCCAGGGCTTACCCTCACGATACTTCTCGAAAGAAAGTGAATCAATGAATATGAATTTGCCTTTTCTAAATTGTATATTGTAAGCACTACAATCTTTCAGTGACATACCAAACTCCAGTGCTTTTATCTGAATCCTAAGTGTAGTTAAAGCTGCATTCTTCAATTGACTAAAACACCACTCGTATGGATATGATATAAATTGTATTGGTTCTGGCTTGATTATTTTATAAGCCTCATCAGAGCTTGCATACTCTATATCAACTTCCTTATGAGGAATTAATAAATCAGTATTTACAAGTGATTTATATAAACCAGACTTAATTAGATAGTCATAGTTTTCTTTGTAAATGATGTTTACTTGGCGATAAATTGAACCATCTTGGTGAAAGAGGAATCCACTGGGGTCACGAAACGAGCTTGGAATACTTTCATTAGTTTTCATCTTTCTTCTTTCTGGAGAAGATATTTTTTAAAAATATTTTAATTTTCCCCAAAAACATCTTAACTGCAAACAATAGCCCAAACAAGATACCTATAATCAACTGGAGAATATAACTACCGGTTCCCGGATCAAGATAGGCATAGGCCATATGAGGAAGTATTAAATAAAATAAAACAATAAGAATAACCAAAATTGTCAGGTAGCTAAAACATTTCAATCGTTCTTTCCTTAACATAAAATTGACAAGTAAGATAAGCAAAAGTCCAAAATTTAACCTTTGAACAAATCTTTCAGAGAAACAACTATTAACTATTCTTTCATACGAATCAATTTATGTCAACTCTTAAATTTAAGAGATGAAATGCATATATCCTTAAATTATTTCCTATTTTCCAAATTTATTACATTTCAACAACATCCCCAACATTTTCCTTGTCAATTTTATACATACTCTCTGTCAGCCCAACACACATAGCTTTTATAGTTAGATAAGGATACAATATCATAACTCCTCTAGCAAGTATTATTACCCAGTCACTAATATACCAAGCTATAAACCCTAATATAAAACCTTTGTAAACTGAATTTCTCACATGAGAGAAAATAAAGAATCCTCTTATTATAAACAAGGAGTACAAAAGAATATGGAGGAGAAGTCCTACTACTCCCATGGTACTTAAAATGGTGACGAGAGAGCTGTGTCCAAAAACAATGTTCTGAAATGGAACAGTTTTTGTAACTTCTGTCTCAGGGTATAGAAAACCCATTCCAAACCATAAATTCTTCTTAATTACATGCTCGTAGAATAAACTAAGAGCATTTCTTCTGTACCCATATGTCCCGGAGCAGTAAGCTACTTCAGAGAATACAGAAGATAATCTCTCTATACCTCCTTTAACCAGCAACTTATGTGAACCATATCTTAAACTTCCTATTAAAACCATTAAACTACCAAATATTAGTAATCCTGCTAATGTCCATTTAATAAAATTTTTTTTCTTCTTTCGCGATAAAAATAAAAAAACAAGAAAAACAATAACTATTATCTTAATCCAGTAGGACCTTCCAAATGTGAAAAAAGTAGCTCCTAAAAGTAAAGATAAACCAATAATAATCCAAATCCTTGTCCTTTTAGATTCTATAATTCCAACTAATCCTATAAACGCAGAGCATATAACTCCTGCGAAACCAAAAGAAACATATGAACGGACCAACGGAACTCCCCAAATTCTCCCGCTACTAAGAGGATAAGTTGGAAAAAGACATAAAGCCCCTCCCGAAATCGCTTGTACAATATACATTACTGAAAAAAGAATTGAAAGTGCAATCATAGCTTTAAGTACAAAGTCAAGCTGTTTTTTTCTCTGAATACAATATACCGTCGCAAAAAAGAAAGAATAAAAAAAGTAATCCCTTCCGATTCTGAAACTTAGAACAAACGGAGAAGAATACCTTAAACAAGTAGAAACAATGAATAACAAAATTATACCACAAAATCCAAGTATTGCATACGAAGATACATTTCCGAATATAAATTTAATATTTTCTCTTCGCATAGATTCTTTCACTATAAGTGGAATGAATGGAATTAAGAGTAATAAATCTCTTAATTTAAACATCCCTTTTACCCGAAGAAAATCAGAATCAACAAGCGAAAACATATTTGTTATTAAAATAATAGATAATAAAAGTATATATTCGGGCTTTTTAAAAAGTAATGCTAAATAAATACTTCCTCCAATTATAGCAATTATCCAGTATTTTTCTATTCCTATCATTTTTCCAATGAACCAGCAAATTCCCAACATGAAAATTACTATTAAAATCTCATGCACCATTGGAGACCCCAAATCTATATAGTCTCGCAAAAACCACAACAAATAAAATCCCAATACTGTTATCAAAAACAAAACAGGAATAATTCCGGATATTTGCTTCCTTAGGACTAAAAACATTCCAAAGATTAGCAAGATTATTAAGATATTTATCAGTCGAATTTTCTTTAAAACCTCATTCATCTCAAATTCTTAGATTTTTAGGCTTCTTCCTTAGAGGTGTAATAACGATAATAGGAATGATAATGAGGATAGCCATATGGAGCATAACCTGAAGGCACTTTATTAAGAATAACTCCTAATATTTTTGCATTAACACGTTCAAAATTTTCTTTAGCATGAGAAAGTGCAAGTTTATTTGTCCTATTGGCTTCTACTACAAGTAATACCCCATCAAGCTTTGACGATAAAATAACAGCATCGGTTACACTTACCACAGGAGGCGCATCAAATATTATATAGTCAAAACTTTCATTCAACTGCTTTATTAAAGCATCCATTTGCTGACTTCCAAGAAGCTCAGATGGATTAGGAGGAATTTTTCCTGAGGCAAGTAAATTTAAGTTCTCTATTTTTGTAGAACTAATTACAGAAGACCAATCTACTTTTTTTATCAAAATATCAGTAACTCCTTTATCTTTTTCTACTCCAAAAACTTTTGCAAGTGTCGGCTTCCTTAAATCTGCATCTACTAACAACACTTTTTTACCAAGTTGCGTCATAATTATTCCCAGATTAGAAGCTATTGTTGACTTCCCCTCTTTTGGAACTGAAGAAGTAACAAGAATAGTTTTTGCAGGACAGTCCGGATTGGCAAACCCAACATTTGTTCGAATCGTCCTGTAAGCCTCAGCAATAGGTGAATTCCGAGAATGCTCCATTAAATTAGGCTTACTCACTTTCGGTATAGACCCAAATACAGGAAGATTAACATGAATTCTTATATCTTTGGGAGTTTTAATAGAAGCACCAACATAATCAGCAACAAAAGCACCTCCTATTCCTAATATTATCCCAAAAACTGTTCCTAATATTAAATTTAATCTCTTCTTCGGCTTTATAGGTGCTTTTGAGGTTCCTGCCCTATCAACTACTCTTACATTACTAACTGTCCCTGCTTCTGAAACTTGTGTCTCTTTATAATATCTCATTAGAAGCTCATAAGCAATAGCATTCACTTTTTTTCTTCTCTCTAACTGAGCTAATTCAAACTCTGATGTCGGGAGAGAATAAAGTTTCTTCTCGTAGTTCTGCTTTATCTCTAAGAAAGCATTTCTCTCTGCTTCTTGAGCAGATACTTCTACTTCTAATTCCAAAATCTTATCAACTAACTCCTGAGAAGACGAAAGTGGGTCAAGAGAAGGTATTTGTTTGTTGACAATTTTTTTTGTCTCTTCTATAAGTTTTACTTTGGTCCTTTCTATACTTTCTTTTAAATCCATAAGCTTTGGGTCACTCTCTAATAAACCTTGAACTAAATACAGAGAATAATCAGTCTCCAAGAATATAAGTTGTCTTCTGAGTTCAAGAATATAAGGGCTTGAAACTTCGGCAATCTCGTTAACGAGAACTAATTTTTGCTCAGCAAGCTGATTTTTGAGAAAATTTAGACGATTTTGAAGAGATTTATAGGTTGCTCCACTACTGTTATAGAGTCTATCAAAATCAGCTAATTCCTCAACTAATTCTGTTACTTCATCCGGAAGTGATACAATCTTATTTTTCTCCTTGAACTCCTTTATTCTCCTTTCTGATTCCTCTAAATTAGACTGCACCTGTGGAATTTGTGCCTCTAAAAACTCTCGTCGTTCCGCAATTCCTTTCTTGATAGAAGAAAGCTGTTCTTCCATGAAAGCATCTACTATTGCATTTGAAACAGCTACAGCTTCCCTTGTAGTCCTACCTATCCCATCGACTTTTATTATATCACTGTCCATTACAGGATTAATTGACCTCCGCAAAAGTAAACTTTCAGCAGGCTCGGGACGATTTAAAAAGGAGAAATTAAATCCTGCATCTTTTAATTTATCAACTGCTCTTTCTGCTACAGCTTTACTATTCAGTATCTCACAATAATTCCTAATATTCACAACCGGATAATAAAATCGCGAACCTCTGAAAGGAGAACCCGCAATGCTTCCAGGTTCCATCATTACCGTAGCAGTTGCTTTATAAACTTTTGGAACAGAAAAAGTATAAATAATGGTAGCACCAAGAGTTACTAAAAAGATACTAATAACTACCCATCTTTTCGTGAATATTACATACAAATAATCCTGAAAAGTTATTTCTTTATCCATATTTTTAATTACTCTCTCTCAAAAAATAAATAGTAAACATTTACTACGAGTGCTATTTGTGAAATGACCCTTATGGTGCTTGAAAACCAATGTGATGCGTCCTTATGAATAACAATAGTATCACCCCGTTTAAGCACAGGGATAGAGCTTATATCCCCAGTTTTCATATACTTTCTCAAATTCACAATAATAACTTCTGGATTAGGATTGCTTCTTACAAGTTTAATCTTTTTAAGCTTTGCATCCTCTGTAGGACCTCCTGCAAAAGATATTAACCCAATAACATCGGTGGTCTTTGGCACAGAATACATTCCAGGTCTCAAAACCTCCCCCCATACTTGAACATTTATTTGTAATCCTTTGTCTGCACCAAGATAAACATAGTATTGAGCTCCAGTGCCATGAGGCATTACCGCTGAAGGGAAAGGCTCATTTATCCTTTCTGCATACCCAATTCCACACAGAAAAGGAACATAAACAGATAAAGAATATGCAAAAGCAATAGAGAAAAAAATTATTTTGAGTGGATTTCTCATATTTTTAGTATTTTAACCCAAAAGAAACATCTGTCAACTTATTTTTGAGAAAACTCCCAAAAAACTCCATATTTTAAAACTCTGATTTTATCAAGAAATGAATTTTACCATCTCTAAAAGAATCCTTTCTGGCAAGCCCGTAAATAACTTTTACAAGTCCTATTGGTGAATGCATAGCAACTCCAATTCCCCAGCTACGGAGAAGAGTTTCATCTACATATCCAAAATCGCAAAAAGGGAAAATAAAAGAATTAGTTCCGATTGACTTTCTTAATTCCAAATTTAACCATCCAATTTGAGTTCCAGTGAATTCTCCCTCCCAACAACCTCGAAGGGTCTGTGCGCCTCCAAACTTCATTTTATCGTAAACTTGTATATCCTTTTTAAATAGTGCTCCAATATTTAAAGATAAAAAGAAAATGCTTATATAATTATCAAGATTTAGTGTAAGTTTTTCTACACCAGCGAAGTTGAATTCACTCTTTGCTTGATAATACAGCCCTCTCCGACACTGCATATTATGAAAGCTGGGACGAGTATCAAAATCAAATCCTAATACTCCCAACCATTGAGAATCTCGGAGATAAGATGTGTGTAAAACTATCCACTTGCCACACCACCCAACATTAGCTCTAAACATTTTACTAATCGGCACTTCAAGTAATATTTCAGTTCTATTCTTCACATAAGTAGCTTCTCTATTATGAGATACAGAGCCAATGAGATTTATCCCGCCAAAGGCGGGACCAAATAACCAGGGCTCTTTATACCTAAGTCCAAATTGAACTGAAATTGTATCTCTCTTTTGCCATTTTGCACCAATAGCTCTCCCAGTTCCAAAAAGATTAAGAACCTCTATGTCAAAAAAACCCATAAAACCAGGTGTTCCATATCCAAAAGCCCCATTTATCCAATTCGCGGGTCCTTCTTTTATTTGGACTAAAAGTTCATTCTCGCCCTTAGGACTTATATTACAAAATTCAATAAACTTAAGTCCTTGGATTCTCTGATTAGCCCCACAAATTGCCTTTTCAGAGAAAGTATCCCCAGATTCAATTTTTAACTCTCTTAAAATTACATAATCTTTTGTGAACTTATTTCCATTAAGCTCAATATTATCTATTATTACGAGGGGTCCCTCAAATATCTGGAGGTCAAAATTTACACTTTTTTCTTTAATCTCAAGACTGTCCAGATTTATTTTACAAAATGGATAACCTGAATTTTCATACCTATTAAGAATCTCTTCTATCCATTGTGTAAGATTAGATTCATTAAAGACTTTATGAGTTTCAATTTGAAATAAGAGTTCCGAATCGCTAAGTGCTTGGTTCCCCTTGAGTTTTATCTCACCTACATTGAATTGGGAGCCCTCTTCGATTAAAATAGTATCTCCAAAAACTTTTATATTTGCCCGAAGAAAACCGTGTTCTTTATATAAATCAAGTATTTCACCAGGTCCTTCTTTTAAAGTCTTCCGGATAAGTTTTGAAGAAAAATGTTGGTTCCCAAGAATAACAGGAGTAGTCAATACAAGGAAAACAAATATCCACATATTTGCAGTAATGTTATTTATTTTTTGCTGGAAGGCACTTAATTATTCTAAGAAAAGATATTGTTTCCACTTTGGGTCAGGGATTCTTACAAGATTATGCACAATAAAGAAGAAATGGGGACGTTTTGGGTGACGCAGAAGTTCCATATCTGCTTGTTCAAGAGTCCTTTCACCTTTTCTGTTATTGCATTTAACACAAGCACAGACAAGATTTTCCCAAGTGTCTTTTCCACCAAGTTTTTTAGGGATAACATGGTCAGTGGTCATTGGACCATTTTTGGTACCACAATATTGGCAGATATATTTGTCTCGTTTTAAGATATTGCGTTTAGTAAGAGGAAGATTTGGCCTCTTAATATGTATAAAATAAAGTAATCTTAAAATAGAAGGAGCAGTGAATGAATTTGAGACCGTATGAATGCCAAAACCATACTGTTCAACTATTTCAGCTTTTCCAAGATAAATAAGGCAAAGAGCTCTCTTTACCTGTGTTATTGAGAGAGGCTCGTAATTTTGATTTAAAACAAGACATGTTCTATTTAACGATCCCACCATTCTGCTTCCTTAATTTTTTTGAGTTCAATTTTTACTCTTTCTATAGCTTTTTGGGCATAAGTTATCCATTCTGCCTCATTTCCTTTAAGTGCATTCTTATACTCCTCAATTGCCTTCCTGTATTTTGATTTGGCACTACTGTAATTTTTCCCCTTAAACGCTATAGAACCCAATTCAGATTGGATATCTCCCGCAAGGCAGTAAAGAATCTGATTATCAGGGTTTATTTGTCTTGCAGTCTTTAAAACTTTATTCGCATCCGTAGATTTCTTTGATTTTATATAAAAATTTACCAGATGATAATATGAAGGAATATTTGTTGTATCTATTGAAATAGCTTCTTTATAAGCCTGACCCGCACCGGAATAATCTTTTAACCCTTCGCACGCTTTCCCAAGATTTACCCTGCTTGCAATGTCAGATGGAGAATGCAGAGTAATATATCCAAATTCTTCCTTTGCTTCTTTATACTTTTTTACATCAAGTAATGCACCCCCAAGAGCTCTCCTCACATCTAAGTCATCTGGATGAGCTTCTCGTAAAATTTCAAGCTCTTGTATCCCTTTTTCATACTCTTCGTTTGATATATAAGATTTTCCAAGCGAATACCTTATACCTTCATTTTCTGGATCAAGCTCTAATGCTCGCTTATATTCCCTAATAGCAGCCTCTGGATTACCCATTTTTTCATAAACATACCCCATCCCATATAAAGCATCCACATAATTTGTATCAACTTTTAATGCTTTCTTATACTCAAATAGTGCTTCCTCATATTTTTTTTCACTCATATAAAGTCCACCTAATGCATAATGTCCTTTAGTAGGAGCAATTTCTATCAGTTTTTTATAAACTCGTTCCATCTCAACATAGTCTCTTTTTGCTCTGTACGCTAAACCAAGACTTACATAAGCATCAACATAAGAAGTACTATCTTCAATCGCAAGGCGGCAATTTTTAATCGCTTCATCATACATCTTATTCTTAAGGTATTCCCGACAAAAACTATAATACTTTTTAGCTTCATCAACTTTTTGTTCTTCGGTATCTATCTCATTCTTAACTTCCTCTTGGGGAGGCACACAACCGAAAAATAGCAAACAGCTAATAGCAAATAGACAGTAAAAACTTTTAACTTTTAACCTTCCACTTTTAACTTTTATATTCATATATCCTCCATATCAGATTTCTTTGTTATTTTGGGGGACGCTCTGTTACCCATGTTAAACCACTATCTTTCGCTCTTGCTTTCACAAAATATACTTGAGTGGAATCAGGTGTTTCGTAAATTGGAGCTTCGGAAAAAGCTCCTATAACCTCATCCCATTTATTTTCAATTCTGGCTTTAACCATTACAGGAGTATGAACTTCATTGTTCACTTGTGCCTCGAGCGTGAAATTCACACGAGGGTCGTTAGTTTTATATACCGGTCCACTATGAAACCAGCTTAAAGCATCTGACCACCTGTCTATACACTCACCGCTCATCGTTGTCTCCACAAAATAAGGATGAAGAATTGAATCAATATTTGTATCTCGCTTTGGAAATTCCCCTTTTTCTTTTCTGTAATCTCTTATCGCATCAGCCATTCGACGCAAAGTCGCCTCCGCCTGAACAATTACACCTGATTCTTCCGCCTCCGGCATTTTTGCGTCAAGCATTGAAACAAGTTTTGATGCTCTACCAATATCTTTCTGAGTAGCCAATAGAAAATCACAATAATCCATCCCGGACCCAAGTTCATAATAAGAATCAATCAGTTTTTGAAGTGGAAGAATCCGCATAAGATAGACAGAATCTCCTTTCTCTTTTAAGGCAACAAGTTCTCCCTGTGGAGAATAAAGCTCCTTTTTTTCAGCAAGTTTTTTGCCAAGCATATCTGCCTCATACCATCTGAAAGTATTTTTTATGTTCTCCAGATGTTCAAGCTCTTCTCCTTCTCGACCCGTTTCCACAGGACTCTGCGAACCATCTCGGGACATGTACAAGTGAGTATCCGGAATTAATGAATTCACGGTCTCTATAATTCGAGCAATTACTTCTATGAGAGAGTCTCGTCTCGAAGATTTCAATTCTTGAACTTCTAAACCTTCAATTGCTTCCTGTAATTTTGAAAGTCCCGAGGACACTGAAGAAATTTCTTCATCTTTTCCATTCAGCACTGCTTCGTGAAGTTTAATAGATTCCTGAATATTGTTAAATATCTCCTTAACTTCAGGGTCCTTTATCATATTACACCCTGAAAGAGCATTTCTTATTTGATTTAAATTGTTTTGAGCCCCAAGAACACTTCTTGTATACTCTGCAGTTTCTTCTCCACCGGAGTAAAAAAGTTTAGAAAGATATGGTGCAAGTTTAACCTTCAAGTTACTTCCTTGAGCAGGATATGCCCCATAGTCCAACTTATATTCTTCGAGTGCATTACGGATTCTCCTAATTTCTCTCTTTGCTTGCTTAACAAGAGCAATATCCTGCACTCCACCCCCACTTTCACATCCCATGAAAATTAAAAAAGCAAAATACAAGATGCAAAATTCCCATTTAATTTTTAATTTTTCACTTTTCATTTTAAACTCTTGGAGGTGAGGGGATTCGAACCCCTGACCTTCTGGCTGCCAGCCAGACGTTCTCCCAACTGAACTACACCCCCAAATTTGTATAATCTTAATAAAAAATTTATATTTGTCAACTTATTTTTTTAATCACCGACAATTCTCTTATAAAACCTCTTGTCCCTGAAGTGTTATACCAGTCCTATAAATTTTCTCCTTAAATGTAGAGTTCCATCTCTTTCCGAACTCAAATGACAAATCAATTTTTAACATCGACTTAAATGGGATAGTAATCCCTAAAGAACCCTTTCTCTCCTCAATTCCATCATAATACCAGTTGCCAGTATAAAAACCACCTCGTAATGTAATGGGGGATTGCGAACTACCCCTGCTGATATCTAATTCACTTCCCACAGAGAAATTTAACATTGGCTCAAATGGCTCTTCTTCCCAATTCCATCTTGCGACCCCAATTCCAAGTCTGATTTTCGGGATAGGAGTATAAATTGCCGATACATTAAATCGCGAAGGAAGTTCTTTTTCAGAAGTGAGCTTTGAATTCGAGAAATATCCTCCTGCAAGATTAAACTTCCCGAATTCAAATTTCATGAACCCCAATCCTCCTGCTCCGGAAAACTTTAAGTCCACTGTATCACAAGCATCATCCGCAGACATAAAATCTGTTATCCACTCCTCTTGAGCTGAGCCAAAAATTACAAAGCCGCCTAACTCAATAATCAAAGGCTTAAACCTCTTTCCAAGCCCTATTTTGAAGGTTGAAGCACTTCCTTTTCCTTTAACTCTACGCTGAACAGAGTCTTGAATAAAATCTTCCCAAATTGTATCACTCTGAATATCAAAATTTAAGTTCAATAATTCATCTAACCCGACATCTATTGCCAGTTTCTTGGGAAGAGGAAGTATGAACCTGAAGTGAGGCAATGTAAACTCAAAATTAGTGGCTTTGCCATCAGTATCAATAACTTCAGACAACAAAGAACTCTCAAAAGTCAACTCTTCCGGAAGCTCAAATTCAAACAAGAAAGGTCTATCCACCGGCTCACCCAATCCAGCTCCGGAAAATAGAGAATAAGAATGTGCAGTAGTAAGTGATAAGCAGTAAGTAGTAAGTAGCAAGAGAATTTTTGTTCCCTTTCCGATTATTAACAATTTACGATTCACGATTAACGCTCCTTAGGTGGTAGGGTATAAGTTACAGAAAGTCTTGCACGACTTGGGTCTAAAATAACACGCGAAATCTTTTTAGTATCTCCTTCAAGCACAATCCACAACTGCTCACCTTCTTTAAACCACTTCTCTATTATAGACCCAATAGATAAAACAAGGGAATCGCCATCTATGCTCTGACTTCGTGAAAATACTTTTCCCTCATTCACTTCATATTGAGCAAAGATTTCTATATCCCATTTATAACTCAAGGTTGTATCAATCCATATCTTGAATTCTGCTTTATTAACAGTTGCACTATCAAGCGAGTAAGCTTTTCTTAAAGAGTCTGTCAATGAATCTATTTGTGTCTCAAAGGTATCTGAAAAATCAACTAATAAACTATCACCAATAATTGCCTTAATATCTACAAAAACCTCTAAATAAAGGGTACATTTTGTAACATAAGCTCCTGTTTCAATATAGGTTAAATCTTTTGAATCTGGAAGCGAATCTTGTGAGAAATAACTTGTATCAATATAAATACTTTTTGTTTCTATAGGAGTGCAAGTGTCTACACCTATGGTAAGCCAAGTCTTATCTTTGCTTTTTGGTGAGTAAAAACTTGTCAGGGCTGTGGTACTTGAGAAACCAATATAAAAGATTGAATCTGTGCCTAATTCTTGAACACAAACTGAAACAGCAGTATCTTTTCTCACCTCAAGAGTATCAAATGGCTCAAGTTCAGGACACTTACTCCAATCTACAGAATCCATATTTATTGAATTCACTAATTTACACACTTGCACCTGTCCGGAGTCTTCTCCAGTAACCCATAAAGATTCAGGTGAAATCGCACTATCAAACTCAAAATAAAGAAAAGCCCTCGCTTCAAAATTGGCTTCTTTCCCAGCAAACAAATAAGTAGCTCCTGACATATTTGCAAATTCTGAGTGTGTGTAAAAAGTGTCAACCCAGCCGTCTATAAGTTTAATTTCACCTTCTCTTGATTTTACCTGTTCATAGAAAACAGGTTGTTTTTTCCCACACCCACTGACAAGTAACAAGTAGGAAGTAGGAAGTAGCAAATAGGAAGTAGCAAGTAGGAAGTAGGAAAATTTTTGCACTTTGCATTTTAAAATCCTCCTCCCATTTGCAAGTGGAATTCCCATCCTCTTGGGTCTGCATCTATTCCATAACCCACATCAAAACCTACAAGTCCCATCATTGGAATTTCTATTCTAAATCCAACTCCTACCGCTCGCTTTAAGTCTTGAAAATTTGCTTCACTCAGGCATTCCCAACTATTTCCAGCATCAAAAAATACAAGGGGATAAATATTTTCCTCAAAAGCAACTTTCGCAATAACAGTGAAAGTTGACGCAAACCTCCCCCCTATTACCTCATTTTCATTCTTAGGTCCTATTGTCCAATCTCTATAACCTCTTAACCCCCAGGGTCCTATACCTCCCAGCACAAATTTTTCATATAAAGGAACATCTGATGAAGCTTTATACCCATTTACAATTCCGAATTTCCCACGAAATCCCAGTATAAATCTCCAAAAAAGTTTATGATAAGTAGAGACATCAAAAATCTCCTTATGATAATCTACTTTACCACCAAATATACCTCCTGCTAACTCTACCGTTACATTTTCTCGTGTTCCTACAGTAGGATTAAGGAAATTATCTCTTGAATCTCTTGTAATTCCAAAAGTTGCCATACTTCTCACACCTTCCGGCATCTCGGAGAAAGTAGTATCAACTTCTATTTCTTCAAGTCTATAAGAGACTCGTCCTTTGGTAAAAGTAAGCCCGGGAATAGGCCTTGATGCGTGTAGAACTCCTCCACTCCTTCGCATTCTATACCAATATCTGCTCTCCCAAGTGTGAAATAAATTCAGCCCACAAGTTATAGGAGTATCAAACAACCAGGGTTTTGTATAACCAAAGGATAGATTCTCCATTCTCTCGCCCTTTTCAATACTAACAGATAAACGCTCTCCCAACCCGCGGAAATTAGGAGCAGAAAAAGAGACATTTCCTACGATTCCATATTTTGGATAGTAGCTCGCACCAAGAGATGCAGTACCTGCTTGTTTCTCCTCTACCTCTATTATTAGATCTATATCTCCCTCTGGATTTACTTGTCTCGTATCTAAATCCATATTTTTGAAAAACCCCAGATTAAAAATTTTACGCTGAGAAGCTATTAGTTTCCTACGAGAAAAAATATCTCCAGGAAATATTGTAAGTTCACGCCTTATAACTTTCTCATGTGTCTTATGGTTATTTTGAATTACAATTTTATGTACTCTTGCAGGATTGCCTTCACGAATTTTATACTCAATATCAACTATTGAATCTCTCAAATTCTCTGCAGGGTCTATATTTAGATAGAGATACCCTAAATCACTATAAAGTCCATAAATTTCCTCCATACTATGTCTCAATTTCGACGCTGAATAGCAATCATATTTCTTAAACTTTAATTTATGAGCTAATTCCTCTTCTTCAATTACCGAATTGCCAAGAAATTTCACATCTCCAAAGTAAAACTTTTCACCTTCATCCACTTTAACTTGTATTTTTATTAATCCTCTGTTCTCATCAGGTATTACATTTACTCCTGCTATCTTACAATTTGGATATCCATTATTGTGATAAAATTCAACAAGAAGATTCGGGTCATCATCAAATTCATCCTTATTAAAATTTCCACTCCAGGGCCACCACCATTTTTTGGAACGGTTCTTCAGCTTACCTTTAAGTTTTTTATCTGAAAAAGCATAATTTCCAATTATCTCAACTTCTTGAATTTTCGCTCGCTTCTTCTCGTCAATTACATATTTTACCAAAATCTTCCCATTTTTCTCTTCTACTTCAGATTTAACTTCTGTGAAATAATAGCCCTCTTCTTCATAAGCTTTTCTTATATTCACTTCTCCCCGAAAAATCACACGAGATGTGCCTATACCTTTTTCCTCCACTTCACATATTTCTTTAAGTTTCTTGTCTTTAAACTTCTTGTTCCCACTAAATTCTACTTTTGAAATAATTGGATGTTCCTGAACCCATATTGTAATTTCTGCTCCTCCACCCTTTTTTTCTTCTTCAATTCGCACATCAGAAAATAATTTAGTCTCATATATTCGTTTTACTGCATTCTTTATGCTATTAGGAGTTAGTTCTTCACCTATTTCTAACCCTGATGTGTTAATTACAACATCTGAGTGGACCATTTTTGTTCCTTCAACCTTAATATCAATAATCATCTCTCCCCAGAGGACAGTATGTAGTAGGCAATAGGCAATAGGCAATAGAAAAAACTTTCTCATTTTAATCAACTTTTAATTTTTCACTTTTGACTTTTAGTTTTGCTCTATTATGCTCTCTCAATGTTCTTGAAAATATATGTGTTCCATCACCTCGTGCCACGAAATACCAGTAACGAGTATCCTCGGGCCACAACGCCGCTCTAATGGAACTCTTTCCAGGTGAACCAATTGGGCCCGGTGGTAATCCTTTGTATATGTAAGTATTATATCTTGAATCAACTTTGAGGTCACGATAAGTAAGTCGAGATTTTCGTTCAGGTAATATGTATTGAATCGTTGCATCACATTGTAGAAGACTTTTAGCATTGAGCCGATTATGATAAACTCCAGATATTACGGGCTCCTCCTCTGTGTATATTGCTTCCTTCTCAACAAGTGAAGCTAAAATTACTGCTTTTTCAATACTCAACCCAATTTTTTCTGCTCTTTCCTTGAATTCCTGATTAAAAATTTGAAAAAAACGGTCAACCATCCGTTGAATTATCTCTCTGGGCTTAACTTCATACGAAACTAAATAAGTATCTGGAAAAAGATACCCCTCAAGAGAACTTGCCTGAATCCCAAAACTTCTGACATATACACTATCCCGAGCAAGTTGAAGAAACTCCTCCTTTTCCACACCACACTGCCGAGAGAACAATTCCGCAATCTCTTTAAGAGTTGCCCCTTCAGGAATCGTAACAGAAAATTCTATACTTTCTCCATTAACAAGTTTTCTCAATGTTTTTCTAATTGAACTCGGACGTTCAAATTGATAATACCCTGCTTTGATTTTTCGCTCATTACCCGTAATCTTTGCCCAAGCTTTAAACCAAAAAGGATGCTTAATAATTCCCTCTTTATGCAATTTCTCCGTAATCTGGGTAACACTCTCTCCCTTCTCCACTTTTATATCAACTTCTGAACAGTAGGCGGTAGACAGTATACAACAGACAGCAAACAGTAGAAAAAAACGATTCACGATTAACGACTTACGATTCACGATTTATCTCAGCTCCAAGCTTCCTTAATTTGACTTCCAGTTCCTCATATCCTCTATCTATGTGATAAATTCTGGATACTTCTGTTCTTCCTTTTGCTACAAGCCCTGCAAGAACAAGTGCAACTCCACCACGAATATCCGATGCCATAACTTGCGCTCCGGATAACTTCTGCACACCATTTATTACTGCGCTTCTTCCATCCACTTCTACTTGAGCCCCCATACGAATAAGTTCAGGAATATGATTAAACCTTTGCTCAAACATTGTTTCCGTGACCACCGAAGTCCCATCAGCAAGTGCAAGAAGTGAAGTCAGCTGTGGTTGAAGGTCAGTGGGAAATCCCGGATAAGGAGCAGTTTTCATACTACAGGAGTTATACTTACCATTTGTTTTTACTCTTATCCCATTGCTAATTTTCTCAATCTCAACTCCCATCTCCTGTAATTTGGTTATCAGAGCCCTTGAATCTTCCCATTTTGCACCTATTAGCATTACATCGCCACCCGTAATAGCAGTTCCAATCATAAATGTCCCCGCCTCAATATAATCAGCAGAAATCTCATACTCTAAAGGATGTAGGGGCGGTTCGCGAACCGCCCCTACCCCATGAACCACAATAATATCATCTTTTATTTCAATTCTCGCCCCAGCCAAATTCAAGAAATTTACAAGCTCAATAATATGGGGTTCCTTTGCTCCGTTTATAATATGCGTCTCTCCTTTAGCAGTTGCCGAAGCAAGCAAAATATTCTCAGTCGCAGTAACTGATTGCTCATTTAAGTGAATCTCCACATTGCTCTGAGCAAGCTGTCTATTTCCCATCTGGGCATGAATATAGCCGTGTTCTTCTTTGATTTCAATTCCAAGCATCTCGAATCCATGCAAATGCTCATCAATAGGACGAGGTCCTATAGCACATCCACCGGGTCTTGCTACATAAGCTTCGCCAAGCCGACCAAGTAAAGCTCCTGTTATCAGAAAACTCGCCCGCATTTTAGAAACAAGCTCATAAGGGACTTTTGGATTATTCACTTCGCTGGTATCTATAACAAGCGTATGGTCTTTGAATTCCACACTCGCTCCAGTTACACGAAGAATCTTTATCATCGTATAAACATCCCCAAGTTTCGGAACCCCGTGAAGCAAATGTTTTCCCGGAGCAAGTAAAGTAGCAGCCATTATCGGAAGGCAGGCATTCTTTGACCCAGAAATCTTAACTTCTCCTTCAAGCCGATGCCCTCCCTCAATCACAAATTTCTTCATATCTCTAACCTATATACTGATGTCGCTATCTTTTATGGAGAACTCTCCAGTTCCTCTGGGGGACTCTCCAGCTCTACTGGGGGACTCTCCAGCTCTACTGGGGGACTCTCCAGCTCTTCTGGGGGACTCTCCAGTTCTTATGTAGAACTCTCTATCTTTTATATAGACTTCCATTTACCTATTATTTTTTAATATCTTGCACGCAAAGAGAGCCGCATTCTTTGCCCCAGCTAATCCTATCCCCATCGTAGCCACTGGAACCCCACTCGGAAGCTCTGCTATCGACAAGAGCGAATCTATCCCCTTGAGCGGTGATGTCGGCAGAGGAACCCCTATCACGGGCAAGTCTGTATATGAAGCCACAAATCCAGGAAGTGCACAGGAATACCCGCACATAGCAATAACAACCTTCACTCCCCTCTCCTTAAGCGATTTCGCATATTCTCTTGTCTTCTCCGGCTCCCTATGAGCTGAAGATACTACAACTTCATAGGAGATTCCTTCATTGTCAAGCACTTCTTTGCATCGCTCAACCCATTTCTCATCCGATTTGCTCCCTATTACGATACTTACTTCCATAATATCACTCCTTCCTTCCTAATAGATTTGCTACTTCATCCAAAAGCTCGCCTGTATCCCTGAAAGACCGATAAACTGATGCGAACCTTATATATGTTATATCATCCAGCGTCTTCAATCTTCTCATTACTTCTTCTCCGACTTTAGAAGACTCCACTTCTCTCTTTTTCAAATCATCCAGCGATGCCTCAACCTCATCTACAACTCGCTCTATAGCATCAATCGATACGGGTCGCTTAGATGAGGCAATGCGAATTCCATTTAATAACTTTTCACGACTAAATGGTTCTCTCCTTCCGTCTCTTTTTATTATAGTTAATGGAACTTTCTCCACATACTCATAAGTTGTAAATCTTTTACTACATTTCAAACACTCACGTCGTCGCCTTACTGCATTCCCATCTTTGCTGACCCTTGAGTCAACTACCTTGTCTTCTTCAAAACCACAATAAGGGCATTTCATTTGAAGCTAATTATCTTTTCAGTGCTAACAATTTTTCCTTTAACTTTAAACTTCAGAAAATATACGCCGGAGCTAAGACTTTGAACTTTCATAGAATAATTCCCAGGATTCTTTTCTTCATCAACTAAAGTCCTCACTAATCTACCAGCAATATCGTGAATAGTTAACGAAACATTACTTTTACTTAATACTTGATACTTAATACTCACTACTTGCTGAAATGGATTTGGATATATCTGTAATCTCCAATCTTTAATCTCTAATCTCTCATTTCCTTCTTCAACTCCTGCAAAGCTTCCTTTAATCACACAGGGAGACCAACATATATTATCCCATTTGTCATAAATTGCAAGAGAATCAGGATATATAGTATCACCAACTTCTATTGTAGGTGGATATCCCTCACCTGCTCCTATCTTCAAAGTAGAAAGATAAATCTTCAAAATAGAGGGACTAACCCATTCACCGGGATATTTAATTATCCCACATCCTGAATCGCTTTTCCATGAGTGCCCACCACTTAATTTTAAAATCTCATCAATGTTAGAAGTTTCAATCACGGGCTCATTTGTCGGTTCATCAAAGTAAAGTTTTACATAATCATCCTTATCCACAAGTGAGTCAACCCATTCGCCATCACACGCTACCAC
Source organism: bacterium (assembly GCA_030605695.1). GTDB lineage: Bacteria > Hydrothermota > UBA3073 > JACQXS01 > JACQXS01 > JAGMCN01. The sequence goes on from JAUWHX010000072.1 coordinate 30,320, forward strand.
TGAATCAATTTTCGGTCCATCTACATCAATTTTATATGCCAAGCACATTTCTGATAATAAAGGGGTTTCAAGAGTTGAGTCAGAAGACAATTCTACTCTATATTGAATATATCTATCTCCATTTTTTGCACTTCCATAACCAAAAGGATTTGAATCGTTTGGCACATACTCACCCCAATTAGGTATAGAGTCCAAATTATTAGCAGAGCGTATTTTTAGTTTCAAACTTTCTCCGCTTGAATTGTAATGAATACGTCCAAATTCTAAGCTATTATTTACAATAGATTCTTCTTTAAATACATCATACCATGAACTTTCAATCCAACCTGATGAATTATACCCTGACCTAAAAATTACATCCGTATCACTACCAGCAAACATAAATCCTTCACGAGATTGCATAAGTGCAATAATTTTACTCGGATTTATTCCTTCAGAATGAAATAGAGTATCCCATGTAGCTCCTTTATCTCCACTCATAAAAATCATTCCCTTTGGAGCCCCGGCAATACATACTCCTCCAACATAAAGCATCCCCATTGAGTCTGAAATAATATTATAAAATCTGGCTATACTTGAGGGAGAGTTAATTTCTTGCCACGCCTGTCCTGAATCAGAACTCGTAAAGAGCTTACCCTGAAAACCAGTACTCACATATAAATTGTGCTCAGGGTCTTCACAAATCGAATAAACTACTTCCGAATTAGGAAAGGTATAAATGGAATCCCATTGCCACCCTGCCCATTTTGACCAAAAGAGACGAGCTTTTCCATCAGAACCTTTAGTACAAACATAAAGTATTCCATCTGACGACTCAAAAATATCCCAAATTTCTGCAGCTTTGGGGAGTGGATACGAATAATCCCACGACTGCCCCTCACCAGTTTCATCTATCCATATCTTGCCATTGTCAGTCCCAAGAAAAATCCACTTTTGTGATTGATGTAGCGATAAAATCTTTGCTCCAAAACTTTTTACAAGTGTCCAGCTTGTATCTTTACCAATAAAAAGGTTCCCATTACTTGTCCCCACAAGAATGTTCTGATTATGTAACATCAGTAAAGATAAGACTCGCCCAGTGCCAAGAGCAGTTTTTGATATAATACTATCTCCGAAAGCTCCAAATTTAATTACTCGGGCACTGTCCCAGCCACATCCAACATACAGTGTCCCATTATCAGCTTCAATGATTGCATTTACTTCTTTTGCTGGAGTAATCTTCGCAGAAGCATTCCATTCACCTGAAGGAGCAAAAAGGCAAAGTTCCCCGGGGAATCTCCTGCTATCTATTGTTTTGCTTTCAAAATAACTACTTGTATCGTCCCAAAGCTCTTCTCCTAAATTCCCACTCCAATCAGTCTGAACCCAGTATAATGAAATTATGAAATAAATTAACATAATTTATATATCACTTCTTGAAGCGCAAAATCAGATTTAGCTCTGCCGGTCTTAATCATAAAATCCGCCTCAAACAATGAAGAAAAACAATTAAGTATTTCTCTTTTTTCCCATAGCTTTGCCTGACAATTATATTTCTGCGAAAAAAATCTACTTATCCCAAGTGACTCCAGCGATTCCCCTTCTTTTAATTTAAGTAACTTATTAAAATGCCGATGAATCATCCAGAGAATTCTGCCAGGTTTTTCTCCCAATTCAAATAATAACCTAAGTGATTGCTCTGCTTTAACCATATTCTTCTCTCCTATTGCATCGGTTAAATCAAAAATAGACCCCTCAAACTCCTGAGATTCAACTTCTTTCACATCTTTCAGAGTAATAACTTTTCTTGGCTCGACAAAGCTCATCAGCTTCTCAATCTCCGTAGATAAAGTTCTGAGTTCCGTGCCAAAAATCTCTTGCAAGAATCCTACAGCTTTAGGTTCTATATCAAATCCTTTTTGCTTCACGAAAAACTTAACCCAATTAATCATTTCTTTCTCCCACAATTTCCAACAATTACACCTCGCAATATTCTTGAACCCAATTTTCTTTGCCATTAACACTAAAACAGAAGAAGTCCCGATAGATCGGGACGAACTATCAAGCCAATCTTGGATTGAATTCTTAATCTTTGGAGGCAAACCTTCAGCATCTTTAATTATCAAAAGCTTCTTCTTAGAGCCAAACGGAGGAGATTGAAGCCATGAAATTATATCAGGAGACGCTTCTTTTCCATAGACAACAAATTTATCAGTACTCTCAAATTCTGGCTTTATAATTTTCTTTTTTATTCTCTCTACCAAAAGTTCTTTCAAAAAGTCATTCTCTCCTAATAGTAAATACCCCTTTCTAATATCATCATTTTTTATTTCTCCAATAAATTTCTTGTATTCTTTATCCATTCAATTAAAACTAAATCCCAATCACAAGAAGTCAAGAAAAAAGATGATTTAACCACAGAGGATACAGAGAATGTAGATTAAAAGATTCAAAAATCAAAAGATTAAAAAGAATCTGCAATCTCCGAATCTTAAATCTTTCAATTCTTTGTGCTCTTTGTGGTTTATAAAATATTTAAGTAAAATTCTCGTTCTTCTTTAATTGCAGTAGAGGGACCATGTCCGGGATATACTTGAATATCAGGATTTAGACTCATAATTCTTTTTATGCTCCTAAAAAGCTCCGTTTCATTACCTCCGGGAAAATCTGTGCGACCATACCCACACCGAAAAATTGTGTCCCCACTGAAAAGCCAATTTCCTACAAAAAAACAACAGCTTCCAGGTGTATGCCCTGGAGTATGAATTACCTTAAGAGAAGTTTTGCCAAAATGAAATTTCTCCTCATCTGAAATTTCAAAATCAAACAATGCTCCTGTTTTATCAAGAGAATGAATTCCACACTTCACCCCAAGTTTATTTTTCAATTCTCCAAGAGCATCGGTATGGTCAAAATGATTATGCGTCAAAAGAATACATTTTATAGAAATTCCTTCAACAAGTGATAAAATCTTCTCAGCTTCTGCACCAGCATCAATAATTATTCCCTCTCCTTCTGAACTCACTATATAAACATTACTCTGCAAAGGACCTACTACTACTTTTTTAAATTCCATCCTGATATAATATATCTAAAAAACAAAAAAGCAAGAAAAAATGAAAGTGCTTGACAGAAAAATATTTGTTATTATATTAACCATACAAATGAATTGCTTTTCACTCTTTACTCTTTATTTTCTACTCTCTACTCAATTTATGTCGGTAGATGAGATAAAACCAGGAATGACAGGATATGGATTGAGCACTTTTAAGGGCACAAAAATAGATACATTTCAAGTAGAGATAATAGATATTATACACAACCAGTTTCCTAAAATAGATATGATATTGGCTCGTATTTCAGGCAAGGTAGTTGACACCGCAGGAGTAATATCTGGAATGAGTGGAAGTCCCATATATATTTACGACCAGACAACCGACAACCGACAGGCGAAACTAATCGGAGCACTTGCTCTTGGTTACACAATCTTTGCTAAAGAACATCTGACGGGAATAACACCCATACACGAAATGCTAAATCCTCCAAGTACAGGATACGCACCACCAGGAGAGTTCTCTCCAATAAAGATACCTATGAATTGCCCGGGGCTTCCAGATGAAATGTTTAAAGAATTGGAAACGCAATTCCCTTGTTTTAATTTATTAAAAGGACAGGGCTCAGCCAAAATCATAGATGATAGTACCCTCCCAGAGCCAGGCTCACCTCTCGGAATCGTATTAGTTCAAGGCGATGTTACATGGGCTGGAATAGGAACTTGCACTTATAAAGAAGGTAATAAAGTATGGGGATTTGGTCATCCATTCGCTACACTTGGCAAAACAGAACTCCCTATGACAGCAGGTTATGTATATTCAGTTGTCCCATCAAGTTTCCACTCTTACAAAATGAGCACCCCTACACGAATAATCGGAACTATAAAAAATGACAATAGGACAGGAATATCAGGAGTTATAGGAGAAATTCCAGATTTGATAGAATTTAATATGAAAATCAAATCTGCCTTAAACGAAGAAAAGTTCCATTACCAGCTTATAAAAGAAAAAATCTTTCTCCCATTGCTCTTCTCAAGCTTAACTTTTTACTCCATTTACACAGGATTTAAGGGCACAGGAGACTTAACTGCTGAAGTCGATTTAGAGATAAAAGGCTCACCCGTTTCCGATTTATCGGAATCGGAAAGAAACTTCCATTTCAAAAACTTTTATACAGGCACACCCAAGAAAATAACTGCGTCCATTAGCAAAGTATTTAACTCAATACAAAACAATCCTTTCCAAAGAATAAATATAGAGGAAATTTCACTAAATTTAGTGACCAATGATACTATTAAACTTGCAAAAATTGAAGAACTCTGGGCAGACCAAAAAGAAGTTATCCCCAACGATACTCTAAACCTACTTATTTCCCTTTCTACTTATAGAGAAGGAAGTGTGAGAAAACAAATACCTATTCTTATTCCATCTTGGGCAAAAAAAGGAGAGCTCTGGATTAAAGTAGAAAATGGAGCCACTGATAGAAATAAGACCCAGCATCAACTTCGCACAATAGATGAACTTACAAAATGGTTAGCTCAAGCTCCAAAAAATAATGAGCTTGTGATAACACTCTCGCAAAAAGGTCATAGTGGATGGATCTCAGGAGAAAAATTCCAAGCACTTCCTCCGTCCAAAGCTTCTTTTATCAAAGGCGAAGAAAAAAATGAAATTTATAAACTACGCATACCAACTGAATGGGTAATAACCAAAGAGAAATCTATAAAATTGGAGGTAAAATGAAAAAGTTTTTTCTTGCTACTTGCTACTTGTTACTTGCTACTAATGTTTTTTCCGTCACTACATCTTTCTGGAAAATCAAGGATTTTGAGCAATGCAAACTCACCAATATAATGCTTGATAAAGATAGATTCGCATCTCTTGCCCCGGAAGTCAACACTGTATGGGAAAATCCTGAAGTCTATGTATGGGCAATGCTCGAACTCGGTAACATCTTATATGTAGCCACAGGGGCGGAAGGAAAAGTGTATAAAATTGAGGGTTCTGAATCCTCTCTTCTTCTTGATGCTAAAGAGGCAGGGGTCTTCTCCCTCGCTACATCCAATGGGAAAATTTATGCTGGTACATCCCCTAATGGCAGAATCTTTGTGATAGATAAAGACGGAACGTCTAAAGTCTTTGAAGATACACATCAGAAATATATATGGAAAATTGTGTTTGACGAGAAAGGTAACTTATATGCCGCTACAGGAACCACTGGCTTAATCCTCAAAATCTCAAAACAAGGAAAGATTGATACCTTTTACACAACCCAGCAAATGAATGTCTCTTTTCTTGCTTACTTTGATTCCCATTTCTATGCAGGAACCGGAGAAGAAGGACTTCTTTTTAAAATTGACCATCAGGGGAAAGGATTTTGTCTATACGATGCTTCCGAACCTGAAATTACAGGAGTTGTAAAAATAGATACTTTACTATTCGTTTCTGCAACTTCAGATACACAGAGCTCGATATATCGTATTTTTCCAGATAATCGTGTTTCTAAAATATGGAACACTAAATCTCCAATCCGTGGTCTCCAATCATCCGGAACTAAACTTCTTGTTGCCGCAGGAACCAGAATCTATAGGATAGACTCTGATGGTAAAGGAACACTCATTGCCGAACTCCCAACTAACATATCTTGTATAATGAACAATTGGATTGCAACTTCTGAGGTAGGAAAAGTATATAAAATTGCAGAAGAACTGGCGGACAAAGGAATTATTGAATCCACTTCTTATGATACTAAAAGCGTATCCAAATGGGGAAAACTTGAATTTAAGCCAACCGAAGGGATTGAATTTATGACACGCACTGGAAATACTAAAGAACCTGACCACACTTGGGACGAATGGAAATCCCTTGACCCAGACTTTAAAATCAATAGTCCATCAGCAAGATTTATTCAATGGAAAGCTACATTAAGTTCTAAAACTTCCAAGCTCAAGGAAGTCAAAATCCCATATCTTACACAGAATGAAACTCCTGAAATCTCTGAGATTAAATTTGTTGAGGATGAGGAAGGAAAAGAAAATCCTGGAGCAAAGAAAATTATATGGAAAGCTCACGACCCAAATGAAGATAAGCTAACTTTTAATCTATTTTTCAAGCTAACTGATGAAGAACATTGGACACTCCTCAAGGAGTCTTTTAAAGATACCCTCTATTCTATAGACCCGAAATCATTCCCTGATGGTGAATATCTTGTCAAAGTTGAAGCCTCTGATTCCCCAAGTAATCCGTTACAATACGCTTTGACGGCTAAACTTATATCAGAACCCTATTTAATTGACAATACCCCACCTGAGATAAAAATAATAGGTATAAAGGATAAATTCCTTTTCTTCGAAGCTCAGGATAACTTTAATATAAAATCGTGCAGGTATTCACTAAATGGTGGTGAATGGCAAATCGCTTTTCCTGTAGATAGACTATTTGACTCAAAAATCGAAAGATTTAAGGTTGAAACTGGACTTGCGAGAAAAGTAGTTATAAAGGTTCAAGACACTTACGGAAATACAACCCTCAAAAGCAAACTAATAGAATAATAACCTTTATTTGACATTGGGATTTTAGACTTTGAAATTTAATCTTTCTGTGTTTCTCTGTGGCTAAATTTCTTAATTATATTAGGAACATTCTTAAGAACTGAATCTATTTTCTTTAGGTCATTACCACCTGCCTGCCCAAGTGTATCTTTGCCTCCTCCCCCACCACCTGCTAATTTACCTATCTCTTGAGCAAGCTTGCCTGCTTTTATAACTCCCTTTAAATCATCAGATACAAAAGTAATAAAAATAGGCGCCTCGAGCCACTCGGGTTCCTTATCAATCATTTTGCCATGCTTTATTTCAACCAGAGCCCCAAGAACTCCCACTCTCTTCTTCCCAGCTCTTAACTTATCTGCTAAAGCTCTTAAGTGTTCAATAACCTTATCTTTTTTTTCAATCCTCTCTGTGATAACCTTAGCAGTTAAAACATCAATTCCATTAACTACCTTTTTCTTGCTTAAAATATCATCAGCTGAAGCTAAAATCTCTCTCCGCTCAATCCGACTCATAATTTCCTTCCCCATTTTTTCATCGTCAATTAAATTGCGAATCTTATCTTTTGCCTTAAAGAGTTCCGTCCCAAGTATATTTGATATTGATGTTAAATCTTGTTCGCAGTCTTTCAGTCGTCTTATAGCATAAGTCCCGGTAATAGCTTCAATTCTCCTTATCCCTGCATGAATTCCTCTTTCTGATAAAATCTTTAAAACCCCTATCTCCGAAGTGTTTCTTATATGTGTTCCACCACAAAGCTCCATTGATATATCTCCAATTTTCACTACTCTAACTCGCTCTCCATATTTTTCTCCAAAAATTGCCATAGCTCCATCCCGCACAGCTTTCTCAAAAGAAGTTTCATAAGTCTCTACCGGCAAATCCTCATAAATCCAATTCTGCACAAGCTCCTCAACCTGCTTAATTTCATAATCCTCAAGTGGCATAAAGTGTGTAAAGTCAAATCTAAATCGTTCCGGCTCAACCAAACTTCCCTCTTGATGAACCCAATTACCTAAAACCTTCCTGAGTGCCGAATGCAATAAATGAGTCCCCGTGTGATTACGCTCTATAGCTCTCCTTCGCTCTTTATCTACCTCACACACCATTATTCCAACATTTTTGTCTATCCTCCCCTTCTTTAATTTTCCGATATGCACCCAAAGTCCCCCTATGTTTCGAGTATCAATAACTTCAAACTCAAAGCCATCATTATATACTTTTCCCCTGTCACCTTTCTCTCCCCCACTTTCCGCATAAAATGGAGTTCTGTCCAGCACAAGCTCTATTGAAGGCAGATCTATAAAATCAAGGGACAGTGTCATAAGAACAGGATGCGATTTTGGATTAACTTCTCTCCATTTTACAATCTTTGCTTCTGTCTCTAAATTTTCATATCCTACAAACTCAGTTTCCTTGCATTCAAAAATTTCCTTCCAAGGAGTTTTTGTCTCCTCAAACTTACCTGCCGTCCTCGCACGATCTCGTTGAGACTCAAGTAATCTATCAAAACCAGCTTTATCAACTTTAAACCCCTTATGTCCAGCAAGCTCAGCGATAAGCTCTGATGGAAAGCCATAAGTATCATATAACTTGAAAACATCCTCTCCCGGAATCTCTTTTTTCTTAACGCCTCTAATCACCTGATTAAAGACTCTCGTGCCTTGCTCAAGAGTTTTCAAAAAGCTCTCTTCTTCTGATTTCACAACCAGAGCCACTCCTTCTCTTCGTTCTATGAGTTCAGGATATTGGTCTCGCATCACATCACAAACTACACCAACTAACTTATAAAGGAACGGCTTCTTGACACCAACCTCATAAGCTGATGACTGAGCCCGCCTTAACAATCGTCTCAAAAGGTAGCCTCTTCCCACATTAGAAGGATAAATCCCTTCAGCCACTGCAAATGTTAGTGCTCTTATGTGGTCTGCAATAATATACAGGTAAGTTGAAGCCCTCGCTTCAACCTCAATATTCCCTTTTATCTTGCAAATTCTCTCTATTTCCTCAATTATTGGTTTAAAAAATTCTAACTCAAAAACCGATTTCTTTCCCTGAATCGCCATACTAAATCTCTCAAGCCCCATTCCTGTATCAATTCCCCTATTCTTTAATGGCTTAAGAGTCCCATCGGCTTGTGAGTCATACTGCGGAAAAACAAGATTCCAGATTTCCATAAATCTATCACCTGAACTCTTGAACCTTTGAACACTTGAACCCTTAAACTCTTGAACCCCAAACTCTTCACCCATATCATAAAACATTTCGCTACAAGGACCACAAGCTCCTCGCTCTCCAACTGGAGTCCAGAAATTATCTTCTTTGCCCAATTTATATATTCTCGAGTTTTCTATATAGCTTTGCCAAATCTTGTATGCTTCTTCATCTTCATTAAAGACCGTAACACATAACTTGTTTTTTGGGAGTTTAATGATTTTAGTAACAAACTCCCATGCCCATTCAATTGTTTCTGCTTTAAAGTAATCGCCAAATGAAAAATTCCCAAGCATCTCAAAGAATGTCATATACTTTGGACTCTTGCCCACACTTTCAAGGTCAGATGCCCTCAAGCATTTTTGACAGGATACCGCTCTTTGGTAAGGAAGCTCGACTTCACCACTCCATAATTTCTTAAACTGAACCATCCCAGCCGCTGTAAATAAAAGGGTTGGGTCTCCAGTTGGCACAAGCCCAGAACTTGGCACTATCTTATGTTCCCTCTCCCTAAAAAACTCAATAAATGCTTCTCTTATTTCTTTAACTTTCATTGTTTTAATAATATATTCTCTAAATCTATTTTTGCAAGTTATTTTTTAGATAAAATCTGCGGTCATTGATATTCAACATTAAACACGAATGGCACAAATTAGACGAATTACACTAATTTTATTTCTTATTCGTGTTCATTCGATAAATTCGTGTAATTCGTGGTTCAAATTCTTTTTACTTGATTTTTGATAGAAATGAGATAAAATTAGTTTTATGAACCCAGAAATTATAACCATTCTTTTGGCAATGGCTCCTATATCGGAGCTCCGAGGTGCTATCCCTTATGCATGGAGTCAAGGAATATCTCCCGGAACAGCTTATCTCATATCTGTTATTGGCAATTTAATTCCTGTCATTCCTCTGCTTTTACTATTGGGACCAATCTCTAGTTTATTAAGACGCTTCAGGTTATTTGACCGTTTTTTTGACTGGTGGTTCAAGCATACCTTAAAACGAACTAAACTTATTGAAAAATACGAATCTCTCGGACTAATTTTATTTGTTATGATTCCCTTACCAATAACAGGAGCCTGGACAGGAAGCGTAGCCGCTTTTCTTCTTGGAATAAGATTTAAATATGCTTTCCCGTGTATTATAGCAGGAGTACTGTTAGCAGGAATGATTGTCAGTCTTGTATGTTTTGGAGCGGTCCATATCCCAATATTCATTAAATGACTAAAAAATACTTGACAAATCTCAAAAAAACAGTATTTATTTAACAGAAGACTAATTAAAAGGAGGTAGGTATGTTTAAACAAAAATGGTTAGTTTATATAATCACTTTGTTGGTTATCCAGATTGGATTACCTGGATGGGGTCTTGAGAATAGTAAAATTGGAGAGCCCCAATCAATTTCAGTAGACCCTGCAATATTATCAGCAGAGCATCTTGTAAGGTCAGAGGATAAAACAAAAGCCCCAACTATTCCCACACCAGATGAGATAAAGATACTTAATTTAGTGAATGCGGCTCGTCAGAATCCATCAAGTGTTGGATGGGGCTCATATCCTGCAGTAGGTCCTCTTGAGCCCAATATAAACCTGTGGAAAGCAGCCCAGTTTCACTCTCAGGAAATGGTTGATAACGGATATTTTAGCCATGACTCTTATGACCCTGCTCAAGGTGGATATTATGAAGACGCTTTTGAGCGAATGATTAGATTTGGATACTCAGGTTGGTCAACAATGGCTGAAAACATTGCTGGCAATCCCACAGTTGAGGGAGCCTTCGCTGCTTGGTTAGCCTCCACCACGGGACATAGAGACAACATTTTTAATGGAGCTTTCACAGAGACAGGAATCGGTGTAGCAGTAGGTGGATCCACTGGAAAGAAGCATACACAGTGTTTTGGAGACCGCTATGGTATTAGTTTTGACTTAAAGGTCTTGGCAAGCGATATTTCATTTACACCTGAGAACCCAGATCCCGGAGATATGGTTAAAATTACTGCTGTGGTTCATAATGAAAAAAAGACTCATGCTTTTCCTGTGTGGGTTCACTTTTTTAATGGCGACCCGGGTTCCAGTGGTGAGTTGATAGGCAAAGATAGTATTGAGACTATTATTGATGGAAACGGAGGACAAGAAACATCTACTATAAACTGGAACACAAGCGGACAAGCACCAGGAAGTCATGAGATATGGGTAAAAGTTGACCCCAATAACCACTTCTCTGAAACAAACGAGAATAATAATAGTGCATATAGGAGTATGTATATAGGAGTGGAAGAATCTCAAAAGCCGGTGCCGAGTTTTTCTCTTAACATAGCAGGTATATATCCTTTTGATAAAGAGGTAGAACTTACTTACTATTTGAATTCTCCAGCTAATTGTTTATTAAGAATTTATGATACCTGCGGTAAGTTGGTAACCACATTAGTGAATGAGAAAAAAGGACCTGGATGCTATAAAATACACTGGGATAGAGCGAACTCGTGTAAAGATAAGGTATCTTCTGGAATATACTTTTGCAACCTCAGATGTAATAACATTGCTATCACAAAGAAGATAGCAATAATATATTAATACCAATTATTTACATTCTTATCAGGCCTAATCAAATTTTTTAATATGTAGGGGCGGTTCGCGAACCGCCCCTATTGTTTAATAGTCCACAAGAAAAAATTTAAAAGATGAATAATTCCTCAAAAATTGATTTATTGACAAAGCTCTTGTTTGTATTTACTATTATCTAAAGTTTAAAATCTCTTTTCAGAAAAAGATGCTGAAGGAAAAATCTTCTATTTCAAGCTTACACATAAAGAATGTAATATATCAGGATGTCAAGAAGAATAGACATCTATTTTTATACTAATTTACATTCTAACGATTTAATGTTCTTAATTTATATAAACCTTTTAATCGCAATTCCCTTCTCAAGCACAGTCCAAGCTTACGAATGGTCAGATACTAGCTTCCAATATATGTGGAAGATAAAGTTTGAGAAGATAGAAGATAAAGACAGATTAATAGAGCCGTATGTAATAGATATTTTAGATAGTACATTTGCTCACATAAAAACCCTTAGGTTTACGAAAGGAAATGAGCGAATGTCACATCAAGCTTTGGATTCGGACGGTGATGGAAATTTAGATATAGCGATTGTAAGATTAGTCAATGAGAGTACAATAGTACCTGTCAACGAAAGCAACTTCAAGGTAAGTAGAGATTTGCCACTATTGGTAATAGATGGTAAAGTAATAGTGTATAGTGATGGTATTAAGATTCCTACTGGAGATGAAAAAATAAAGACAATTTTGAATAGACATGGAGAATACCCTCCCATTGGGAAGGACTTGTTTATTGCAAAAACAAAGGATCAAGAAAAATTGCTATCAGAAATTTTTAAGCTGACCAAATATACCTCTTGGTTTACTTTTCCTCACAAGTTAGTTGCCGAAGATATTTTAGATGTATATTACTCATTCAGTTTTGATATATCTGAGCAAATTCAAGGTTTCTGCCCTCTCTCCTTTGAACTGGGAAACTGGCCTGAAAAGATAATTAATTATAAATTTAGAAATAGAGAAATTGGCTTGATCTATATAAATTTCCAAAAGATAAAATCAAATGCAAAGGTGTTAGTTCTTTATGGTAAAAACATCTCTCTACTAATTACCCGACCAGATAATTATTATTTCTCAATTGCATGTCCCCAAACGTGCCCTCCGATAGTATCTATATGCACTGACCTTAGTAGTGATTGTTCAGAGTTATTTAAAGGAGTCAAAATGTACTGTGTAAATCAGAAGTTTGATAAAGCCAGAATCGCAAAACTAATCTATTACTTAGAAAATCCCTCTGAATTTGAGATAGGCCCTAAAATTTCTCTGGAAGAATGGATGATAGAAGGTCAAAAGGCACAAACGAAAGCGATATATCAAGGGAGACTTTTAGGATTAACGAGACAATTAATAGGTTACGAAGTAGAAATTATAGTAAAAGTAAATGAGAAGGATTTCAAAAGTATTCAGGACAAAAATCAAACACTAGAAATACTGACCTTCACTTATTTGCATCAAGGACTAAATAGAAATGTATCTGTGTTTTTTGATGAAAAAAATAGAGAATACAAGTTTGAGGAAACAGTTAGGTTTGAAGGAAATCCCCTATTCTATCCCTTTGATAACTATAAAGCCACAATCCAGCTATACCCGGCGAGGTTTATAGAAATGTCGGACCAAAAATCTTCCGATGGCTTCATTACATATTCACACTTTTCTAAAGAGAAAGTTAAAATAAAGATGTGTAGGAATGTCTGGCGACAGTATTTTTTAGGGTTAATTCTATCCTTTATTGGGTTGGTTCCTCTGTGGATTAACAGGCAGATGAAGATTTTCAATATCCTTTACGGATGTGTAGTCGTTGGCCCATTTTTCGCGTTTACTTCCTTCAATCTGTTATGGAGTATTGGTGGCATCCCTTTCGGCATAATTTCCTTATTCTTAATAATCATCTACTTAGTTAAGAAAGTCCGTTAAGAATTGCTTCTCTGAAATGAGAGTAAAAACTGGAATTGATGTTTGTGTTGAGAAGGGGGTTAAAAAGTTTAAGGGTGAGCGAGTCGGACTTCTAATTCATCCTGCTTCTGTTGATTCAAAACTCAGATATACACAAGACTTGTTCATTCAGACTATCAGACCATCAGACTATCAGACCATCAGACTATCAAACCATAAAAATAAGTGTAAAGTAGTTGCATTATTTGCCCCTGAACACGGATTGTATAGCACACAAGAATATATGAAAGGAGTTAAATCTTTCCGTGATTCTCATAGCAATTTACCAGTATATAGTCTATATGGAGAAACATTAAAACCCACCAATCTTATGCTTAAGGAAATTGATACAATGGTAATTGACTTGCAGGATGTAGGAACCCGATACTACACATTCATTTGGACAATGGCACTTACACTCCAAGCTTGTGCTCAAAATAAGAAACGGGTAGTTATATTGGACCGCCCTAATCCGATAAATGGGATAACTTTAGAGGGACCCGTATTAGAATCTGATTTTAGTTCATTTGTTGGGCTATATCCTATTCCAGTTAGACATAGTATGACAATAGGAGAGCTTGCAATAATGTTCAACTCGCATTTTAAAATATCTGCAGAACTTGAGGTAATAAAGATGCAGGGATGGAATCGCAAGATGTGGTTTGACGAAACAGGGCTCCCATGGGTAATGCCATCACCTAATATGGCTATACTTGAAACTGCTATTGTGTATCCGGGAATGTGCCTTTTAGAAGGAACAAATATCTCTGAAAGTAGAGGAACCTCACGACCTTTCGAACTATTTGGTGCACCCTGGATTGATGAATGGAAACTCTGTCAAGAATTGAATAAAGAAAAACTGCCAGGTGTTATTTTCCGTCCAGTACATTTTATCCCTTCCGCCAGCAAGTTTAAGAACGAACTTTGTAAAGGTGCACAACTTCATATAACTCAGAGAGATGAGTTCTTGCCCTTTTTGACAGGGGTGCATATAGTCAAGGTTATAAGAAATATGTATCCGAAGCTTTTCAAATGGCGTCAACCACCCTATGAATATGAAGAAAAGAAACTTCCGTTTGACTCATTAGCTGGGAACTCCTGGCTACGAGAATATATTGAGCAAGATAAACCCCTTAAGGAAATACAGAGCCAATGTGAAAAAGAACTTGAATCTTTCAAGCATATCCGTGAACAATACTTGCTTTATTGATGACAATCAACAACTAATAGCTGTAAACTGTTAGCTAATAATGAAAGCAGTAATACTATGTGCTGGCTATGGCGAACGCTTAAGACCCCTGACAAATATTTTGCCCAAACCATTATTTCCAATATTGGAGCATCCACTTCTGGATAATATTATATATCACTTAAAGAAATTTGGTGTCAATGAGATATGCATAAACACACATTGGCTTGCAGAGAAAGTTGCTCATCATCTCGAAGATGGCTCTGGATTCGGGGTAAAAGCACATATTTCATATGAACCACATATCCTTGGAATTGGCGGAGGAATTGGGACTATGCGTGATTTTTTAAAAGACGAGGAGCTTTTTATTGTTCACAATGGCGATATACTGACTAATTTTGACCTTAAGCCAGCACTTGATTTTCATCGTAAGGAGCATTCACTTGTTACTCTTATTTTGCATAATTATAAAGTTTTTAACAATGTAACTGTATCTGGCAATGAAATAATTGATATAGGTGACCAGCTTTATGTAGGAACAGAGTTAAAACCCGCCTTTGTCAAATTAGCTTTCACAGGAGTTGCTATTATGGACCCCAATATTCTTAACTTCTTGCCTTACAAAAAACCCTGCTCTATTAACCAGATATACATTGAACTCATTAAATCACATCAGGAAAGTTTAAAAGGATATGTATCTAAATCTCATTATTGGAAAGATATTGGGACATTGGGAAGCTATCTTGACGCACATCGTGATATACTTGTAGAGGGAATAAGTCCTTTATCCGTAGGGGACAGGCATGCTTGTCCCCTACCAAGAGGAAGTATCTATATTGGCAATAGCTCTATTGTCTCACCTCTTGCTAAACTCACTGGATTTGTAAGCATAGGAAGAAATTGTGTAATTGAGCAGGAAGTTGAACTTGAAAATTGCATAGTTTGGGATAATGTAATAGTCCATAAAGGCAAAATAGTAAAGAATGAAGTTCTTTGCCAATAATCAAATAGCAAAAATTTAACCTTTTAACCTTTTAACCTTTTGAACCTTTGAATATTGAACTTTCCCTATGAATACTAAACAGATTCAAAAATTACTTAAGTTTGGAAATTTCTCATCCGGAGCTCAAATTCATGAGATGCCGGAGAGTGGTTCCACCCGCAAATTCTATCGTATTAAGGAAAACAAGAGGTCTGCTGTGCTTATCCAGAGCAAGCCCCGTGACCCAGATTTTATCCGATATATTGAAATTGCTGAATTTCTGAAAGAAATAGGAATAGGAGTCCCTGAGATTTACCACTTTGACAAAAAGAGAAAACTTATACTTGAAGAGGACCTTGGCAATCTCACTCTTGAAAAATATGTTAAAAGCACAAACCTGTCCCGACACGAAACGGGTCGGGAAGAGCCGTTTGAATGTTA
>JAUWHX010000039.1 GCA_030605695.1 bacterium
GTCTTCAAAAGAGATTTGGGCTTTTTGCATCTCTCCCACCTCCTTTTTAGTTTCTGGAGTTGTAGATTTTCCAAGTTTTTGCTTTTGGGCTTCTATTTGGCTCTTTTCTATTTTCTTGAATAATATCTTGGGCTTTTTTATTGGCATACTCTCAGGAAGCTTGAATTTGCCAATGCTGTCCCAATCCTCCGGGATACCATCTACATCTCCGAAGGAGTCTACGACAAGCATATCTCGGATGCTTTGGGCTGTGAATGGAAGGAATGGTTGGATAAGGATGCCAAGATTTGCAATAAGCGTGGTGCAGATATAAATAACGGTATCGGTCCGCTCGTCCTTCAGCCAGGGCTTGTTGTAATCGAAATATCGGTTGCCTTCTTTCACGAGAGCCATTATAGTTTTTAGGGATTTCTTGAATTCAAAGCTTTCAATAGATGAGCCAACAGAATCGCGTGTGAGTTCAATTTTATGAAGCAATTCCTTATCTTCTGAGGTATATGAGTTTGGGTGTGGGACTTTGCCGTTTAAATGTTTGGTAATAAATAGTAGGGTTCGGTTGACGAAGTTGCCGAGTATATCCGATAGCTCGTAGTTATTTTTAGCAAGGAAGTCATCCCAGGTAAAATCAACATCTCCTTTTTCGGGAGCATTTATGGTAAGGGCGTATCTCAACGGGTCTGGCTCAAATTCCTCAAGATAATCAGGTAGCCAGACAGCCAGATTTCTTGAGGTTGATAGTTTCCGCCCCTCGAGGTTCAAGAACTCGTTAGCCGGGATTTGAGTGGGCAGGACAAAATCTCCATGAGCAATGAGCATAGAGGGCCATACAATTGCGTGGAACACGATATTATCTTTGGCAATAAAATGAACAAGCTCGGTATCAGGATTAAGCCAGTAGTCTTTCCAACCCTCGGGACTCCACTCTATTGTTGATGATATATATCCGATCAGGTTTTCAAACCACACATATATAACTTTATCTTTGGCTTCGGGAAGTGGGACAGGAACTCCCCAGTCAATATCCCTTGTAACAGGTCGTGGCTCAAGTCCCTCGCGTAGCCAGGTATCAACGAATTTAGTCACATTTTCTCGCCAGCCCTTTTTTGCTTTAATCCATTTCTCAAGTTCTGGCTGGAGGAGGTCTAATCTAAGGCACCAGTGTTTGGTTTTGCGTATAATGGGAGTGCTTCCACACATTTGGCACTTTGGTTCTTTAAGCATAGTAGGTTCAAGCCATCTTCCACAATGTTCACATTGGTCGCCTCGTGCATCGGGACTATCACAATAAGGGCAAATGCCTTCAACAAATCTTTCCGGGAGCCAACGCTTGCAAGTCTCGCAATATAATTGCTCAGAAGTTTTGGGAGCCAGAAAACCCTTTTTATGAAGCTTGAGAAAGAAATCCTGTGCAGTTTTGTAATGTAGAGGTTTGGTGGTTCTTGAAAAATTGGTGTATTCTATGCCAAAATTCTCAAAACTTTCCTTGATGCCGGAATAATATCTATCTACAATCTCTCTTGGAGTAGTTTTCTCCTGAAGGGCTTTCAAGCTGATAAGCACGCCATGCTCATCGGTTCCGCATATATGAATTACATCTCTTTTCTTGAGCTTCTGGTATTTAAAATATATGTCGGCTGGGAGATAACATCCGGCGAGTTGTCCTATATGAATCTTCCCGTTCGCAAAAGGAAGAGCAGAGGTTATAAGTATGCGGTTCATTGCTGTTCTTGTTTCTCGTCTTGCTTTTCGTCTTGTTTCTCTCTTTGCATTTCTATTTTCTTCTCCTCTTCATAACGTTTCTTTTCATAGGCAAGACAGCACATAAGTCTTCCACAGACTCCAGTAAGCTTTCCTGCACCACAAGAAAGGTTTTGAAGCTTGACGGTGCCGATAGTAATTGGCTGGAACTCTTTAAGGAATTTGGCACAGCAGAGCGGTCTTCCGCAAACACCAAAAGCATCAAATCGTTTTGCATAGGTGCGAACACCGATTTGACGGAACTCTATCCGTCTGTTATAAATTTTCGCAAGCTCACTCATAAGGTCCTTAAGCCCAACTCTTTTTTCAGCAAGGAAGTCAATATGAAGAAAGGATTTATCAAACTGGATATGAGCAGATGCTACTTTTATTGGGAGTCCGAGAGCTTTTGCTTTTCCCTTGCAGAATTTGTAAGCCCCTACTTCTTCTTCTTTGTTCTCCCTGTCCTGTTCGATGTCTTCTTGACTTGCAAGTCTAAGTATGGTGGTTGAGGTTTTCCCAGAATCCAAAAGTTTAATCACCTTGCCTATTTCCTCTCCTGTATTGAGTTTGAAAATAGCAAAGTCTCCAAGATTAGGTTGTAGCTCAACTGGGCAGGAAGAAAAAACCTTCTTCCATTCTCCAAATGCAAGTTCGCAAATCATAATAACTCCTTTGAAAGTTTATAAAGAATAAATCTTTTCTGCACATTCCGAGATAATGCATAAAAAGCCTGCTCACATATAGTTATTGAGTGTAGTATCTCCTCTATTGACAATTCTTTCTTAAGTTCTATATTCTTATTCTTAATTGAAACTCCAAGTTTTTTTCTTAACAAATCTGCATATAACTCTTGAATTAAGAGTAAAAGTTCCTTCTGCTCCAAAGAATCAAGTTCTTCTACTATTTGCATTCTCTCAAGTGGAGAGCGATGTAGGAATTGAGTGGCAGTGTTCTGTAGCTTCTCCGTTTCAGGAGAAAGTAATTTCAGAGCACGTGTAATACTTCCATTAGCTTGTATAGATACCTTATGAATTATCTGTTTAGGTACTTGATGCTTATGCAAAATCTTCTCTATTTCTTCGGGTTTAAGTCTTCTGAATTTTATTTCCTGACATCTTGATTTGATTGTAGGAAGGATAGCGGCTAATCTTGAAGTAATAAGTATAAACATAGTTCGTGATGGAGGTTCTTCCAAGATTTTCAAGAATGCATTGGATGCTGGTTCTGTAAGTTTATCAGCATCTTTTATTATTGCAACCCTCATTTTAAGCCATGTAGGTTTGTAGGCATATCTAACTTTAAGTGCCCTTATTTGGCTAATCTTTATACTTTGTTCAGGTATTATGATTTCAAAATCTGGATTTCTCAAAGCATCTATTTCTTTGCAAGCTTGACAGGAGTCACAGGAATCCTCAAAATGTTTTACTTCTTCACAGTTTATTGCCTTTACGAAAGTTTTAGCTGTAAGTGTTTTGCCGACACCTTCAGGACCGTAAAACAAATAGCCCGTGGCAATTCTATCTTCTCTTATCTGTGCGAGAAGAATCTTTTTAGGCACTTCCTGCCCTATAATATCTTTAAATGACATAATATCATAAAATAGATAACAGATGACAGATGACAGAAAAATTCTGGAGTCTGATATCTGATATCTGTATTCTGTATCCTCATTTTAGCCACTTTAATGGGTTAACTGCTGCTCCATTTTTTCTGATTTCAAAATGTAAAGTTGGACTTTCAACTAATCCTGTGCTCCCAACTCTCCCTATTACTTCTCCTTTTTTAACTTTATCTCCTTCTACTACGAGAATTTCTGATAAATGGGCATATAAACTACAAAATCCATTTTGATGGTCAAGTAAAATAATCTCTCCATATCCCAGGAATGCTCCTTCGTGTACAATTTCTCCGCTACTCACTGCTACGACATCGGTTCCATAAGGAGCTCTTATATCAATTCCCTCATTTATAAGTTTTGTTCCAAGCTCAGGGTCTACAACGGTTCCGAATCGGCTAACCACTTTCCCTTGGACAGGCCATATTACACTCCCGAATTCACGGACAGGATATTTTTTGATTCCCGCAATGAGTGCTTCCAACTCGGTACGTGATTTTTCCAATTCTGCGATAAGCTTAGATTTGTTCTTTTTTTCTTTGCGGACATTTTTGAGAATTTGCCGTTTCTTCCTTCGTTTGGAAAATACTGTTCTCTGTTCCTTTTCTGCTTTCTTTTTCACGCTCAATAATTTGGAAAGTCCTTGCTGTTCTTCTTCCTCTTTTGTGGTGAGATTTGTTCTTAATCTCAAGAGTTCGTCGTGTCGATTTGTATCCTCTTTTAAAATTTCTTCCATATAAAACATAGTCCGTGTCTGAGCAGGATTGGTTAGAGAAAGTTGATTAGAAATCCCGTATTGGTACATAAGTGTTAATCTCTCGTCAATAAGTTTCTTGTGTTCCTCTGACCGAGAGACTAATTCTTCTCTTCGTAGGTCCAAAGTTTTAATTAAATTTTTGAATATCTTCTCTTTGGTTTTTAATTTCTTAATCTTTTTCTTTGATGATGAGATTTGACGGTCTATCTTGCCTAATTTACTAAGCACACCCTTTTCTTTTCGGTCAAGTTCCTTTTTCTCTTTTTTCCTGACTTTAAGTTCCTTTTCCACTTTCTGGAGTTCAGACTTATAATCCTCTGCTCCCCCAGATTCTGTGAACAAGAACAGGAATGGAATAAGAAAAAATAACTTTCGCATAAATAAACACTATCAAAGTTTCCAATAAATGTCAAGCATCTAATTTTTTTCTTGACAAGGAGAAGTGATATGTTATTACAAACGGCAGACAGGAGGGATTATGCGTATAAAGATAAAAGAAGAAGAATGTACGGGGTGTGGAGTATGTGAATCTATGTGTCCCGATGTTTTTAAAGTAGGAGACGACGAGAAAGCAAAGGTTCTCACTCCTGAGGGATGCAATGATTGTGATTGTCAGGAAGTAGCTGAATCATGCCCAGCAGAAGCAATCATCATAGAGGAGTAAATATATATTGCAAAAAGGCCGGCTCCTTCTTGGGCGTCGGCTTTTTTGTTTTTAAAAGATGTATGATATCTGCATAATAGGAAGTGGTTCCGCCGGCTATGTAGCTGGGATTCGTGGAGCACAACTTGGAAAAAAAGTTTGTGTTGTAGAACGTGGAGAGATTGGTGGAGTCTGTCTTAATCAGGGATGTATTCCAACAAAGGCAATTCTTGCATCGGTTGGGATTCTTCAAAATATAAAGAATGCAAAGAAATTTGGAATAAAAGTTGGGTCCCCAGAGATGGATTTCCAAGAAATAATGAAAAGAAAAGATATAATCGTAAAGAGATTGACTTCTGGTGTTAAGTTTTTACTCAAGCAAAATGGGGTAGAAATTATAAACGGAGAAGCAAGCATAAAAGAGCCCGGATGTTTGCTGGTCGGAGATAAAGAAATTAGAGCAAAATCTATAATAATCTGCACGGGATCATCTCCATTTCTTCCATTTAAGATTGATAGAGAGTATGTATTAACTTCTGACGAGGCACTGAATCTTGAGCGTCTTCCAAAGAGCATCTTAATCATAGGTGCTGGGGCAATAGGAGTCGAATTTGCAACTATTTTTGTCGGTTTAGGAGCGAAAGTTGCCTTGGTGGAAATGTTGCCAAGTATCTTGCCTGAAATAAAAGACGAAAAGATTGTGAGCGTAGTTAGAAAAGAACTTAAATCTCAAGGAATAGAAATAATTGAAGGAAGTAAAGTGGAAAAGGTAGAAAAGATAGAAGCAAATCGTGGCGTGTCCCTACTTTCAACGGGTAAAGAGGTTGAGGCAGAAAGGGTTTTAGTTGCTTGTGGCAGGTCTCCAAATTTAGAAGGATTCGAAGATTTAAGATTGAAGATTAAAGATAATAAGATTGTAGTTGATAGTGGTATGAGGACGAGTATTCCGGGGATTTATGCGGCTGGAGATATAACCGGCGCTCCATTACTTGCTCATAAGGCATCAAGTGAAGGAGTTATTGCGGCTGAAAATGCGAGTGGACTTAACTCCATTATGGACTACAATTCGATCCCCAACTGTATTTTTTCTAATCCTGAGATTGCCTGCGTTGGAAAGTTTGAATCTGAAGTCCCCGATGCAAGAGTTGGAGAGTATAGATTTCAGGGAGTTGGCAAAGCATTATGTATTGAGGAAACTCGTGGTTTTGTAAAAGTAGTTGCGGATAAAGATTGTAAAGTCAAAGGGGTTCAAATCGTAGGTACGCATGCATCAGACCTTATTCCAATAGGTGTTATGGGAGTAAAGAATAAGATTAAGGCAGAGGAACTTGGTGAACTTATATACCCCCATCCTACTCTTTCAGAATGCTTAAAAGAGGCATTTCTTGATGTAACCCGTTCTGCAATCCATAAACACAGATGATTCTTTTCCTCCTTTTCTCACAATTTCCTGGGTTCTCACAATTTCATACCCCAGAGATAGATTCTATTCGCAAACATATTCCTTTTGCAAGCTTTTCTGAACAAGAACTTCTGGTAGAAGCAGATATTGGCTCATTTAAAGTCAAAGTAGGAGTAGTTCACGAGTCGTCGCTATTGGTAGATACGAAAATAAAGTATGATTCAATTTCGGTGATGCCAATTGTGAAATACCAGACAAAGAAAGGGATTGGAGAATTCAGCATTCAAGAAGAAAAAAGAGGAAAAGGGTCTTTTGGGATATTCGGATTTAAGAATACTTGCGAACTCACGTTTACTCCAAAAATTCCTTTATATTTGGATTTGAGTATAGGAGTAGGAGACATAGATTTGTCTGGGCTAAAAGTAGTTAAGCTTAATCTTAAAACCCGTCAGCTGACAGGCAAGTCCGTACTTTGCTTTGGTTCAGCAAACTCCGTAAAGTGTGAAGATTTGCGTATTATTGCAGGAATGGGGAATTTTAGTGGGGAGTATTTGGGGAATGGAAACTTTGATGTATTTTATTTTCAAGGAGGAATAGGATTATATACGCTTGATTTCAGGGGAGAATTTAGTGGAGAAAGGAGAGTAGAAATAGCAATGGGAGGAGGGAGCTTAAAACTTATTCTCCCGAAAGAAGTCGGAATAAGATTAAAACCGACCGGGATTAGCTTTAGAGGTGCGGGACGTGAATCAGCACTTTTGGAAGTCGGTGAGGAATGGTATGAGTCGCGGAATTGGGGCACTGCAGAGAGTAAGCTCATAATTCATATAGATAGTAGCATAGGAATATTGAGAGTTGAAATCCTGTAATAAAAACTGATGTTTGAATTTTTAGCTTGACAATTTAGTATTTTAGAGTAAGATAAAAGAAATGGCTTATCTTCTTTCAATTATTTTATTCCTGGCTTCTCAGGAATCAAATGTTAAGATGCAGGGCTACACAGTGACAGAATTTCCATCAAAGCAGGGAGAACCAGTTGAATACATAATCATAACAACAGATAAACTCAAGCCAGCATTTGAGAAATTAAGAGATTGGAAAAGAGAAAAAGGAATAAACTCTGTTATACGGACAGTTAACTGGATTAATACTAATTATCCTGGGTGTGACCTTCCAGAACGAATACGCAATTTTTTAAGAGAGTCATATTATGAATGGGGAACACAGTGGGTATTGATGGGAGGAGACATAACAGATGTTCCTGCTCGGCGTGTACGCAGCATCAATCATTACGCCGGATATTATGAGTTGCTAACAGATATGTATTATGCTTGCTTGAATGGTAGCTGGAACGCTAATGGAAATGAAGGATGGGGAGAGGTTCATTTAGATAGTACAGATTACGATATTCATTTATGGGTTGGTAGATTGTTAGGTGCTACTCTACAAGAAATAGAAACAGGAATTGATAAAATACTTAAAGTTGAGAAGGAGCCGTGGTATGAGAACAAGCTTCTTTTAATAGCAGGGGCGTTGTGGAGCGGAGGGTTACAAAGTGCTGAGCACTGTAGGGAAATTGCAAAGTGCTTTCCAGATTATTTTCAAATAGATTCTCTATTTGAAAAGGATAGTACCGCTAGAGGATGCGTTCTCACAAAACAAGCAGTCTTAGATAGTTTAGAACAGGGCTATTCCTATGTATACCTTGTGTCTCATGGTAGTCAGACACAGGACTTTGCACACCCCATATCAATAGGGCGAAAAGATATAGATGGTTTAAATAATCCCCCATTCTTTATGACAGATGTGAGCTGTTATGTAAACTGGGTAGATGTAGATTGTATTTCTCGTCACTTTATGTTAAATCCGAATGGCGGAAGTTCTGCATTTCGGGGGAGCTCAAGAGTTGGATGGGACGCACAAGAGGAGGAGCTTAACACACATTTCTATTGTAATTGTGGGCTTTTTGATAAAGACAGCACCGCAGAAATTGGCAAATTAGATGCTTATGCGAAGCAAAAAATTGAGCAGAGCATTGGTTCCGGGAAGGATGCAAAGAATAATTATCGGGATGCTTTTTTAAGTTATATTCTGCTCGGTGACCCGGAACTTAGACTCTGGAGGAATATCCCAGAGACCTTGATGGTAGAAGTTCCTGAAATTGTAGATATCGGAGAAGAAGAGATTCAGGTTGTTGTTAGAAACCAATCTCTTGAACCACTTTCAAATACCCGAGTATGTATTTCAAGGGAAGACGAAGTCTATGCAAAAGGATTTACTAATCAGAATGGAGAAATAACCTTTATTCTTTGTTCAGAAGCTCCAGGAGTGCTAAAAATAGTTGCAACTCATCAAGATTTCTTACCTTACGAGAAACACATTTTTGTCAATCCGACAAAGCCATTTGTAAGATACAAAAGTCACTTTGTCACCGCCCCACCAGAAGGAGGAAAAGTATTTACTCTTTACCTCTCACTTGAAAATACAGGTGCTACAGTGGCTTCCAATGTAAGAGCCAAGCTTCTTCCTAATTCATCGCTTGTTGCTCTATCTGGAGATAGCATACAATACTACGGAAATATAGTGGCGGGAGAAAATAAAACTATGAAGTATAAAGGAAGGATAGCTCTTATGTCCCCACCAGAAGAGGTCATTTTTTACATTACTTCTTCCTATACTGAAGGGACCTCGGAAGATGCTTTTAATTTAACTCTTATTGCTCCAGAGCTTACTCATCACAGTCATTTTTTGGATAAGGATTCCATCATGGAAGGAGTCCCAACGAAACTATCCTTTAGGGTGAAAAACTCTGGGAATAATAAGGCCTCTAAAGTCATAGCTCGTCTCTTATCATTAAATCCTGAAATTTCTGTTACTGACAGCACAGAGGAAATAGATTCCATACCAGCATTAAAAATAGAGACTTATCAAAATTGCTTTACCTTCGTTGCGAGTGCACCAGTTAACGAGCCAGGGTTTATACTTGAACTAAAGGATAGTGTTGGACGAGAATGGGCAGATACTTTTTGCATTAAATTTCCGAACCCACCGGAGGAGCTCTTTAGTTACACAAAACCTTATGGGATATCTATATCATGGAATCCTGTCACAGACTCCATTGGAGTGGAAGTGTATGGATATAATGTTTATAGACTCCCGGATTCACTACCCTTAAACTCTGATTTAATTACAGGATTACCTACATTTACTGATAGAGAAGTTGGAGGATTTGATGGCTATCTTTATGTAGTAACCGGAGTAGATAGTGATTTAAATGAGAGCAAATGTTCACCACGAGTATACGGAAGAGCAAATCCTGATTTTAAGCCTGGCTGGCCTCAATCTGGCTTGGGTATTTCAACATGTTTCAACAATACTACTCCTGCAGTTGGTGATTTAATCCCATCAGTGAACGGATTAGAGGTAGTAGCCAATGGAGGTGACGAACTCTATGCATGGCATTCTAATGGAGAAGGTGTAATTTCTTTTAATGGTTTATTTGTTGAGAATTTAGGAGGAGCCTGGAATTCACCTGCTATGGGAGATATAGATAATAATGGGACTTTAGAAATAGCAAGAATCCAAAGCTTTGCAGGTGATGGAGGCTTGTATGTCTTTAGGCAGGACGGGACTCCTGCTCCGGGATTCCCTGTCCAGTTAGTCGGAGATTGGGGATCATTTACATCACCTACTCTGCAAGACCTTGATGGAGATAGCCTGCTTGAGATTATAGCAGTGGGGAGTTCGTCTGGGTGGGTTTATGTGTTCAGAGAAGATGGGACGGGATTTTTAAATCCAGATGGAACCTTTGGTAAAATGGAGGATGGACATACCTTTGGCGCACCCGGCGTAGCAGATATTGATGGTGACGATACACTTGAAATAATTACAGCAGGAACCGACTGGATTTACGCATGGAAACCGAACGGGGAGTTACTCCCGAATTGGCCTGCTAAAACTTTAGGCAAGCCATCTTCACCAGCAATAGGAGATTTGGACCCATCGTACCCGGGGCTTGAAGTAGCTGTTTATACATCGCAAAGACAACTCTATGTGTTTCATGCAGATGGAACTATTTTTTGGAAGAAGTATTGTTCCGCTGGAGGCAAATTGACACGTATGTCTCATCCAGCGATTGGAGATATAGATGGTGACGGAATTTTAGAAATAGCACTGTCAGGAGAAAATAAACTTTATCTCTGGAATCATGACGGGACTTCAGTAAATACGGAGGAAATATTTATTCCTATGATGGATATAGTATCTCGGGCATCTACTGTAATCGGGGATGTGGATGGAGATGGCTCTCATGAGATTATCGTGACAACCCTTAACGAGGGAAATATTTATGCAATTGAGCAAGATGGGACAATAGCCAAAGGATTTCCAATCATCGCAAATGGGCTAATAGATGGGACGCCTACAATTGCTGACATAGACCTGGATGGGAAGCACGAACTCATTGTCGGGACTAACACGCAGGATGTCAGAGTATGGGGGATTTCAGGGAATAAAGTTGAGTGGGGGACTTTTGCCCATGACCGCTGGCGCACAGGATTATATGGATTTGCGCCTCCGGATACAATCCCAGCGGCAGTGGAAGAAAAACCAGAGGTATTTTGCTTTAGATTATTCCAAAATGCACCTAACCCATTTCGTCAAATAACAAGTATAAAGTATCAAATACCAAGCAAAAGTAAAGTTTCATTGAAGATTTACGATGTGGCAGGAAGATTAGTGCAAACCCTTGTAAATGAGGAGTTTGCAAAAGGAGATTATACGACTAAATGGGAAGGGAAAAATGCTTTCGGAAACAAGGTAGCAAGAGGAATTTACTTCTATAGACTTAAAACAGGTAAATTTACTGCATCCAAGAAGCTAATATTGATGTAGTCATCGTTTTGCCCGATTTGCGATTCACGAATAAGATGTCTAAGATTATTTGCCGATGTGAAGACTTAACTGAGGAAGAAGTTTTGGACTTTATTCATCAGGGCTTTACTACAATTGATGAAATCAAACGATTCTCACGAGCCGGGATGGGACATTGTCAGGGAAGAACTTGTAAACATCTAATTGCACAACTTATTTCTCGTGAAACTGGGAAACCATTAAGCGAAATAATTTATCCAAAACCTCGTCCTCCAATAAAGCCCGTCCCTCTCCGCACATTAGCAAACCGCACAGAGAGTCTCTGTGACAAATAACAAAAGGGAGACAGCAATTCGCCATCCCCCTTTTAATTATCTCTCTTGTTTTACTTCAGTCTCCTGAAGCCCGCTATCTTCTGGAATCCGTACTGGAACTTTATATAGTGATCACCACTTGCGTTGTGTTCTGCTATTTTCATCTTTAAGTAATGCTTGTCCTTCACAAAAAGCACAATAGTATTGTTTAGAGTCGCTGCATCCGCGTAGTTGTGCCAACCACTCCAACTAGGAGCTACTGAAAGAGTGTCATAGACATTTGCCCCAAAGTCATAGAACCAGGTTTCATTCCATTCTGTATACAAGTTGTCAGGACTTATTATCTTGTCCGTGTCTTTTGCAAAGCCAACAGAGTCTACATAAAAGTCAGTCATCGCTTTTGGTGTTGAAGCAGTGCTTGATGACATACTATAGGTATCACCACTTCCATCAGTATCCCAGCCATATCCGCTCGGCCCAGTGGCTGCAGGAGCAGCCATCCAATATACAGGGCCAACTGCATTCACGGTCTCAACAAGCTCGGATGATTCGGTTACAGGGTCACTTTCTTTACTTCCTTTGTATGCAGTTACCTTATAATCACCCAATGCAGTAGGTATATGTGTGTAAGTAAGAGATTTCGTAGCAGTTACTGTATCAATAACATTGCCCTCAAAGTACACAAGATACCCATCTACTGTATCTATAGATGCATCCCAGCTTAATTCCAGAGAAAGGGAATCATTTCCTGCAACCGCAAGAGTGAAATTCGTTGGAGATGCCAATGTATCAGGGTCTGTCGGCTCCTTATCACATCCGAAGAAGAAAACCGCAATAGAAAATATTCCCAAAAATGTCAGTAGTTTTTTCATACTTACCTCCTTACTTTACTTTTTTCTTTACCTTTGGCCTTTCTTTCGTTGGAGGAATGATAGGTTTGGCAGTCTCTTTTACTTCCAGACCAGCTTTTAGCTCATCAAGTTTTGCACCAGCTACCTTAAATTTCACTATCTTTAATTTAAGGGCATCTGCTTCTCCGTTCAGAGTAGATATATCTTCTTTTATCTTGCCCTTTGCCTTTTCATCAAGGACTGCGAGTGAATCCAGAATCCCACCAACCTTTGCTTCAAGTGCTACAATCTCATCTATTGATTTCTTCGCATCCTCAATCTTAGTTGAAAATTCAGAAGCTTCCTTCTTAGACAATTTTTCGCCTGCTTCTTTCTCCATATCTACAACTGCAGTAAGCACTGGCTCGACCGCTGTTATCTTGGCACCAACTTCATCAATATCCTTTTTTAGTCCATCAACTGCCTCTTTTGGAACTCCTCCACACCCAAACAGGAAAGCTCCTATCACCAATGTTGCCAATAAATTTAGTCCTTTCTTCATTTTTACCTCCTAATCTCCTTATCTTTCATCTTCTATTTCTGTCACCCCTATTATTACTCTATATACATCACCTCCTTTCAGTTCAACCATCAGTAGTATTATTGTTAGTAAAAATAATATATTTTATATCGCTGTCAAGTGAAATTTTTTGGGATTGTTACTTTTCACCCAAAATGCCCTTTCTAATTTTTAGTTAAAGCGAGAGAATTCTGATTTACATTACCATTCCGCCATCAAGGTTGATTGTCTGTCCTGTGATATAGCTTGCCCCATCTGAAATCAAGAAGCTAACAAGACTCGCCACATCTCCCGATGTCCCTGCTCTCTTGAGTGGAATTGACTTAAGATATACTTCCTTTACCTCCTGTGGAAGTTTTTCAGTCATCTCTGTAGCTATGTATCCGGGAGCTATGGCATTGCAAGTGATATTGCGGCTGGCTACTTCACGGGCGATAGATTTTGTAAATCCTATTATCCCTGCTTTTGAAGCCGCATAATTCGATTGACCTGCGTTTCCAATGAGTCCTATTACTGAAGAAATATTCACAATCCTACCCCATCTTTTCCTAATCATCCCAGGCAAAAAGGTATGCGTGCAGTTAAATACTCCCTTGAGATTAACTGAAATGACCTTATCCCAATCTTCTTCTTTCATACGGAGTAAGAGCTTATCACAAGTTATGCCTGCATTGTTTATAAGAATGTCTATATCCCCTGCTGCTTTTGCGGCTTCCTTTACCTCCGAGAAAGAAGTTATATCTACTTTCATAAATGATATATCGGTTTTCGGTTCAATAATATCCCAAATGATTACTTTTAAGCCGTTGATTTTCAGTCTCTCGGCGATTGCTTTTCCAATCCCTTTTGCTCCTCCTGTTATAAGAGCAACTTTCATATCTACCTCCTAATCAATCTGAATGATTTTATCTCTTGACTTCTCGCCTTTTATTATATTGATATGCGATTTCTTGACTCCTAAATGCTTTGCCAAAATCTCAATTAGCAATTTATTTGCTTTTCCATCAACAGGCGGTGCAGTAATATAAACTTTAAATTTTCCTTCCTCATCCTTAATTTCATTTCTCTTCGCATTAGGCACCACCCTCACTTCTATAATCTGTTGTTTAGGCACTTTTGTTTAAAATTCAAAATCAGGTTCGTTCATAAAAAAGGCTTTTCTGAGTTGACTTTTGGGACGTTTTTTTCAAGGTCTTTTTGTCAGACAATGTAAAGATATCTGTTTTACCTTTCTTCTTTGCAAATTCTCCCCGCAATGTTTCAAAAAAAACTACTTTCCAGTTGTCAGATTCAAATCTGTCCTTAAACATTGGAGACTTTAATTTCCGAGATAATTGGGATTCTCTTTCTTGAGAGATAACCAAGAATTTAGGAACTTCAGAGTTGACATTAGAACCACGATTTAGTGCCTCAGTCATTTGTGTAGTAGCCTCTATTTCAAAAGAGCAAATTACTTCACGATTTTTTACCCATATAATGTCAATGCCCTCAACTGTTTTTGGATTCTGTATATTTGTTATCTTTTCCAAGTTCTTTAGACTTAAATATTGTCTTAACTCTCCTTCTTTTTTGAAATAACCTTTCAAGGGATGAGACTGTTCCGGTTTTCCAATCCAGATATCAAATCTTTGTGCTTTGCCAATTTCAGCTAATGTAGCTATCATCTCTGTGTGTTCTCGCTCAATGTGCGACTTAGTTGCATTGGGTTTAATTAGCCAGAACCCTTTAGAAGTCCGTCTTGCATAAGATTCAAGTGCTTCCTTTATGCTGGTGCTGTCCGATGTCAAGGAATTCGGAAATTCTGTACTCACCGCTTCCCATACTTCGGTAAATGTTACTTTCCCCATCTGTTGGAGTTTTCGTAAGATTGTTTGGTCAACACGCTCAGATAGAGGAACGGTTTTAAGATGCGGAACAATAGAAGGGTCTTTAAACCACCAAGACTTACCTTCGCTCTTTCCAAGTTTTGTAGGCACTAAAATAAACTCTCTGTCCAAATGTTTCTTTAAAACAGTTCCTATATCAAGACCGGTCTTTAGTTCTGAAAAATACCCATGCCTTGCAAGCTCCGGGTCAACGGCGTTAATTATAACTGTATAAGGAGTTTCTTCTCCACGTCTTGCCAGAACTCTAATCGTAGTTTCAACTACAATTTTCTCAAACCGTTTTTCATCAATTTTCTCAGGTTTAAGAATTTTTTCTCCCGTCTTTGGTTTATAGAACCTTAAATAAAAATCTCCTTGTGCGGACCCAAAAGGTTGTATTAGAGACTTAGCTGATGGTCTGGCAAGTTCTTGATGATGAATCTTTTGGAACTCAAATCCAGCAAATACTCCTGCGTAAATTGTTGCGTTTCTCACTTTAAATGTGGGGTTATGAAAAGTAACTGTGAGATACCCGTCGGGCTTTAAAACTTTAGACATATCCTCAAAACTTCTTGAAAGTAATCTATGATATACATCAAATGTCTTATGTTGCCTTTCGTTTCTTATAACTTCATCAGAGGCAATTTTCTCCAGATAATCTTTGTCTTTTTTTAACCAAGTAATCCAGAGATAAGCTAATTCTCCAAATTGAATAGAAGCATCATACGGTGGGTCAGTAAAAATATAATCCACACAGCCAGTATCTCCAAAATTCTTATACATATCTTTCATTAGCTCAAAGCAAGAACCATTATGAATATAAATATCAGCTTTGCCTTCAATCACCTCTTTATAATCCGAAGCAAAACGAATGTTCTTAAAGTATCTATTGGATTCGTTCTTTGCCTTAATTAATCCTTGAGGTCCTGTAATTGCACTTTTAAATTTATACCAAACATTTTGTTCCATATGCGACCCGGAAGGAAACCAGTAACTATGTTGAGTCCAAGCTGAACTGAAAGGTGTGAAATGACCCGCTTCTGAAATTGGACACATATTGCTACATAAATGCACTATGGAAGTAAAGCCGACTTTCAGAAAATCCCGTAAAGTTTTATTAGACTCTTCCTCAATTGCTTCCATAAGATAGGCAAGAGCTTGAAGATTGCGTTTGGTAAATAACTCATCTATGGATTCGTATTTTTCTTTTTTCATAAAGGGCTGTCCATCAATATGATAAAGTCGTTGTTTAGGATACCATTCTTTAATTTTTTCTTTTTCAATTTTATTAAGTAACTTTGTATCGTTCTTTTCTAAGGAACAATTTTTTTCACGACGGTCGCCACAAAATGGACATTTTACATATCTGATTTCTACACATTTCCCTTTATCCCAAATGGCACAAGTAAAAGGAGTTATCTTGCCACATCTACGACACTTTGTCTCGTAAAGTGATAAAATCTTATCTCTAACCTTTGCTTGAACTCTTTCAAAAGCTTCATTTAATTTTATCACTGAAACTGGCTTAATTGTTAAACGGATAATCTCTGTGGCAACAGGTAGTATATCACAAACAATTGCTCTTTGATTATGTTTAAGAGCCTCAATCGCAGTTACTCCACTACCTGCGAATGGGTCAAAAACTATTCCTCCTTCAGGAGAATATGTTTTTATAAACTCTCCCACTACATTCCAAGTTTTACGAGACCAGAACTTATGCCAATTATACATTGGAGTGTGAGCCTCGGGAGGAATTTGTCTGTTTATATGGTCAAGACGAGGCTTTTTTATGATAGGAATTTTAGTATCCATTGAGATAGTGTCTCCTTATTCTTTTTCTAAATGCTTTACAATTCTTTTTGCAATTTCAAAAGATGCAGCTATTTTTATTGCCTTTACCTTCTTTAACCCTTTTATTTCCATAATCTCTTTTAATGGTTTGCCCATTAAACCATATAAAGAGTTATATTTATCAATGATTTCCTTTGCTATTTCTTTGGCAGATTTGCCTGAAAACCCTGAACCGATAAGAATGGCCAATAGCTCTGTATCAGTACAACTTTCAGGACCGAGTTCTCTGAGCTTTCCACCGGGATGGTGCCATTTTGGCTCTTTTGTATCTGGCATGATTTATATAAAATCAGGTTTGAGAGTTTGGACCTCGGGAGCTATCTGCTTTATTAAGCCACTTAAGACTTTGCCGGGACCTAACTCAATAAATGTGTCTATGCCAAATTTTACCATATTTTCTATTGAGTCAACCCACCTCACAGGAGAGATAATCTGCCGAGATAAAGCATCTTTTATCTCCTCTAATGAGGTAGTTAGTTTGCCTGTGGCATTTGGAACTACGGGAATATTTGGTGGCTTTAATTTCGTTTTTGACAATACGAGCTTGAATTTAGCAAACGCATCCTCCATTAGAGATGAATGAAATGCACCACTTACATTTAATTGAATTACCCTTTTTGCACCTTGTTCTCGCAGGATATTGCTTGCTTTCTCTATCATTTCAGGTGAACCGGAAATGACTGTCTGCAATGGCGAGTTATAATTCGCAACAGTTATAATACCCTCTGACTTAAGTCTATCTATTACTTCCTCAATCTTAGTTGCCGGAACTCCAATTACAGCCGCCATTGTGCCTGGATTGGTTTTTGACATTAATTCTCCCCTGAACCTCACAAGATGCAATGCATCATCAAAGCCAAGGACTCCGGCAGAGAAAAGAGCAGAATATTCACCTAATGAATGTCCTGCTACAACTTGGGCAGGGGCAAGCCCTGCCCCTACATTCTGATAATTTATAAGTTTATAGCAGGCGACAGAATGAAGGAATATAGCTGGCTGAGCATTCTTTGATTCAGTAAGTTCTTCTTGAGGTCCCTCAAACGATAAATCTCGTATGTTTATTCCCAACACCTGATTTGCAAGCTCATAAAGTTCTTTTATTTCAGGGTATCTATCATACAAATCTTTTCCCATACCAACTTTTTGAGCTCCCTGCCCTGGAAATACAAAAGCTATTTTTCCCATAGTAACTTGTTATAAAATTAAGAATCTAAACTGTCAAGCTTTTTGACTTGAGTTAACAGAAAAAAATTGACATCTTTAAATTTGTGTCGCAGACTCTGTGAGCGGTAATCTTTTGAACAGATGGAAATACTACTTCAGTTCTTAGCCACTAAGGCATTAGCTGCACTCATTGGTGTTGTAGTATTGTTAGGAGCAAAGAAATCAGATGTAATCCTCACTAAACCAGAAATTAAAATTCTCTCTGATAGTGTATGTATAAGCACTACTCTAAAAAATGGCTTCCCAGAGGAACTTGAAAAGATAATACTTAGCGGAACACCTGTAACTATAAGATTAACAACTTCTTACTCTGTTAGAGATACTACTTTGAGCAAAGAAATAGTTCATCGGATAAGATACGACCTCGCAAACAAAACCTTTTTGTTCGTCTCATGTTGTAGGGATAGGGCAATCTCTTCTTCACAACATACAGCAAAAGATATGGATGCCGTAAAGAAACTTATGAACAAATTTAATGTAGCAATACCCGTTCCTGAATTATTTCTGTCCTCTGAAAAAGTTATTGTAATAATGAGAGCTACTATAGACCCTGTAAAGATTGAGGCAATTGGAGATAAGGAATTTGAACTTATGGCTTTTTGGGACTACCATACCCCAACTTTGAAGTTTGTTGTAAAACAATGAGACAAGATTGTAGATTAAAAGATTGGAAAATTAAAAGAGGGAATTCAAATCTTCCAATCTTAAATCTTCTAATCTGGAATAGAAGCAAATGACAATTAGAAGCAGATTGATACTTGCTTTTGGTATTATACTTCTTTTAGCTGTTGTCCCAACTACTATGTTTACCCTCAGAGTAGCTCCATTTAACATTAGACTCGTTGAGAACAAGAACTTTGAGCACTCACTTGAAAATGCTATAACTAACGCAAAGAATCAGGAAGAAAAGATAATAGCAATGGACGCTCTCCGTGAATATCGCCAGATTGCCGCAGTTGGAGGAACTATTAAACAAGAGTTTATAAGATTCAGCATTATACTCACTTGCATCCTTTTCTTTGGAGCTATGATAATTATTTTTCTGTCTGTGGGACGCATTACAAAGCCATTAAAAGAACTCACAATTGCCACCCACAAGATAGCTTCTGGAAAAACCTCTATTCATTTAAAAGAAGGGAATAGCAAAGAATTTAATGTCTTGATTAACGCTTTTAATCATATGACCTTCGCCTTACACGATACACAAAACAAATTAAGGATTGCCGAGCGTCACACTGCGTGGCGAGAAATGGCAAGAATGCTCGCTCATGAGATAAAAAATCCACTTACTCCAATTCAGTTATCTACTCAGCGGTTGCGGGAAAAATATCTTCAAAAAAGTCAGGACCTTCCGGATGTTATTGACAAAACAACTAAAGTAATTAGTCAGGAGGTTGATAATTTTATTCACCTTGTAGATAAGTTCTCTGAATTTGCGCACTTCCCTCCTCCGTCGCCAGAGCTTGTATCAATAAATTCTATTGTTCACAATTCAGTGGCTTTATATGCAAACCTCCCGGATGTAAAATTTGAGGAGAGCTACGATGAGTCTATACCGAGCATTATGGCAGACCCTTCTCAAATAAAGCAAGCCCTTTCTAATATAATCAAAAATGCTACTGAATCCAAAGATGGAAATCGTATAATTCAAGTAACAACAAAAGCTCGGCATCAAGAAATAGAGATACTCATAACCGACAATGGGAAAGGTATATCTCAAGAGGATTTGGAGCGACTTTTCCATCCATATTTCACAACAAAAGAGCAAGGCAGTGGACTTGGGTTAGTTATCACAGAAAGGATAATAACCGAACATAGTGGTAAAATTGACGTTAGCAGTAAAGAAGGAAAAGGCACAACCGTCTCAATAAAATTGCCAATAAAGAATTGAAAGATTGCAGATTAAAAGATTAGAAGATTTTAACCGCAGATTACGCGGATAGCACGGATATAATGAAAGGGAAGATACTTATAATTGATGACGAGAAGAACATTCTCGCTGTGCTTTCTGAGATTTTAGAAGAGGATGGACATTCTGTCCGAACCGCAGAGAACGGAGAGAAGGGAATAAAAATTCTTCGGGAATCTCTTGAAGAAATAGAACTTGTTCTCCTTGACATTAAACTGCCTGACTGGAATGGGATAGACCTCTTAAAACTCATAAAAAATGAGAAGCCGAAAACTGAGGTAATTATGATATCAGGGCATGGCACAGTATCGATGGCAGTCCAGGCAACAAAACTTGGGGCATATGATTTTATTGAAAAGCCACTTTCAATTGAAAAGGTACGAATAGCAATAGCGCATGCACTTGAGAAACTGAAACTTGAAAACGAAAAAAGTGAATGGGCAAAACTTGGTATAGGAGAATACGAGATATTAGGCGAGTCCCGTGCTATAAAGGAGATAAAAGAAGCTATCTTGAGATGCGGTCCTACAGAAAGTAAAGTTCTTATTTCTGGGGAGACGGGAACAGGCAAAGAACTTGTAGCTACCGCAATTCATCATCAAAGCAAGCGAAGGGACAATCCATTTATCAAAGTAAATTGTGCAGCCATTCCAGAATCTTTGATAGAGAGTGAACTCTTTGGACACGAGAAAGGAGCATTCACCGGCGCCGCAAAAAGAAAACTCGGGAAGTTTGAATTAGCTGATAACGGAACTATATTCTTAGATGAAATCGGTGATATGGAACTTGCCTGCCAGGCAAAAGTTTTGAGAATCCTTGAAACAGGAGATTTTGAACGGGTTGGTGGAGTCTCAACAGTGAAAGTAGATGTGCGTGCTATTGCGGCTACAAATAAAGATTTATTAAAGGAAATAGAGGTTGGAAAGTTCCGTGAAGACTTATATTATAGGCTGAATGTCGTTCCCATATATATTCCACCACTTAGAGAGAGGCAAGTTGATATTCCAATACTTATCCGCCATTTTATGGGCAAGTTCTGTAGGGAAAGAGGATTTACGCCTCGGGCTCTGGATGATAGAGCAATGGAATTACTCACAAGATATGATTATCCCGGTAATATTCGTGAACTTCGGAATCTGGTAGAGAGAATGACTATTATGATTCCAGAAAGAATAATAAAAGAGGAGGATATTGCTCCTATTATCGGGACAAAAAGAGGAGGCAAGTCAGATATTTTCTCTGATTCTTTAACGCTTTCCGAGGCTCAGCGAATACTTTTAAAGAAATACGTGGAGACACAACTTGAACGCCACAATTATAATATTGCAGAGACATCAAAAGCTCTTGGGATTGAGCGTCCGAATCTTTATAGAAAAATGCGAGAACTCGGAATTAAGAAATAGTTTTTAGAAATTAATAGAAACTTGTAGAAATTAGTGGAAATTTGTAGGACAATAAATTTCTATGAATCTCTATAAATCTTTGCAAGTTTCTCTGTTTTTGGTATCAGAAATGATACAGGTTTTGTATCAAATCTGATACAAAATTGATAGGTGCGATTCGTGAATCACTTCTTGCATTTCAGTCGTATTCTGTTGTAAAATCCTGTATTACACCAATTCTCAATATTTATTGACACAGTTTTTGCTATGTATTGTGAGTGAAAGGAGGTGAAAAAGATGAAAAAGTTGATAGCATTAATGGCTTTCTTGCCCATTCTATTCGTTGGATGTGGCAAAGAGGGACCTGCAGACACACCAGATATGGGTGGAGATGCGTGGTACGAATCTTTGGGCAAGACTCCTAAGAATAGGGCTCCAACTTACCAGAAGGCAAAAGGAGATACAAGCTTGCCAGTAGATCTGTGGAGAAGTGTAGGAGAGGCAGAAGTTGATTACGATCTCTCTGTTAGTGGAGATGAAGCTGATTTTGACATGGATATTAAGTGGCCCGATACCGTATTTGTTGTTTATACTGACCTACCTGATACAGGCATTAGAGATACGGTTATTAAGCCATCTCCTGAATTCAGTGGTGACTTAAAGTTCCACTATAAAGTCGTGGATAAAGATTGGAAACTTACCGCTCTTACTCCTGCTGTAGTTAGGTCTGATTCCGCTGGGAACCATGTGAAATTAGACTCTATCAAGTGCGAGGTTACAAATAGAGACGCAGGAACATATCCGACTCTCAGTGACCCATTAGCTCTTCTAAGTTGTTACCCAATAGGAGATTATCCCTATACCTTCCA
The DNA here is from genome assembly GCA_030605695.1 of bacterium. Lineage (GTDB taxonomy): Bacteria > Hydrothermota > UBA3073 > JACQXS01 > JACQXS01 > JAGMCN01. Next base: position 21,854 of record JAUWHX010000039.1, read on the forward strand.
GAAAGGAGACTTAGTTAAGCTTAAGGTTTATGCATCTGGAGATATTAATCCTTTCCCTCTTCTGTTTGCACCTGCACCTGATTCAATTCCTGATTTGTTCAACTACAACAGTACAGACGGCTATTGGTATGGAACCTGGCAAACAAATGCGACTGGTCATAGCTGGGTATGGATAGATGTAATTGACCTTGATATTATACTGGACCCGAACATGAAAGCACCAAGAGCTGTTCTTTGGGGCATACCTTATATAGTAGAATAAAATTGTGTGTAGGGGCGGGGCAACCCCGCCCCTACAAAAAGGGAGGAAAAATGAAAAAGTTTGTTCTTCTTGCGGTAGCCGGTATGTTTTTAGGAAGTGCTGTTTTTGGAAACGAGACACCCTCAAAAGAAGTTTCCTCATCAGAAAAAGGAATCACGGCAACTATACTACCGCAAGAGAATCTTTTTGTTGCCATAGAAAAAAGAGGGATTATCATTCCCAAGGACCCGTTAATTGCCGGACTGCTTTCTGTGCAATGTCCTGGCTTGGGGCAAATCTACTGCAGACGTTATTTACGAGGGATAACCTACTTTGCTGGCGAGATAGGATGTTTCATATTATCAGCCAAGCTCGTAGGACTTGAAGCTCGCACATATACCTGGACTGCGATAAACGAAGAGACAGGCGAAGATCGTACACTCACACAGGAAGTAAATATAAGTAAATGGGATGACCTTTCGGGATTTGAAAGAGCAGGAGTAGTAGGTTTAATTTTTGGAGGCGTAGGGTTGCATATATGGAATGTAATAGATGCTTATTATCTTGCGCAGGAGCACAATTTAAGATTGGGGTGGATTGAGAATATTGATGTCCAACTTGGCTTCAAAGATAATGCACCTTCAATAAAGCTTGCCGTATCAACAAATTTCTAATATTATATGAACCATCCTTGGTTCACAAAACAATATTATCCCAGATTTGGCACCTTTAAAATTGATATGAGGTTCTATTTCTTTTTCAGCCACTCCATCAGCTGACGGAGATGAACGTCCCGTTAAGGCGGGATCCCGAAGAAAACGGGATAGATAAACACAGATGTGATTTATTAAAGATAAAACTCGGGGCGGCGGTCGGTTATTACATTGTTGTATTCAGTTACATTTTTATCAAGTGCTTGAGCAGGGTCTATCTCAATTACTTTAACACACTCTTCCTCTGCATCTGCTTTTAAGAGCACTTCTCCTTTTGGATTTACGACTTGCGAGTTTCCTGTGAATTTGAGACTTCGTTCTTCACCTGTGCGATTCGCTGTTATTATAAATACACGGTTCTCAATAGCTCTTGTTTGCATTGCGGGTTGACAATATGGGAGAACAAGATTAGCAGAATGGCAGATTATTTGTGCTCCTTTTAGAGCTAAAGTCCTCACCGCCTCTGGAAATATCCAATCAAAACATATAAGGAGCCCGATTTTTACTGTGCAGACACGGGTAGGGGCGGGGTTCAAACCCGCTTCTACAATATCTATAACTTGAAAAGGCAAATTGCCGGGAGAGAAAATTAACTTCTCGCGGTCAAATAAATGGATTTTGCGATATTTATGGAGTTTGCCATCCTTTGATATAAGGATAGAGGAATTATAAATGTCATCTCCGTCTCTTTCGGCAAGTCCTACTACAAGCCAAATCCCTTTGGCTGTTGCAAATCTTGTAAGTCTTTCAGTAGTTGGTCCGGGAATTGGTTCAGCAAATGGAAGAAGTTCCTCTTTTGAGTTAAATGCGTAGCCAGTGGTTGAGAGCTCGGGAAGGACTAATCCATCGGCTGCTATTGATGATATAAACTCTTCTATTCTGGTTAGATTAACTTCTGGAGCTTTGAATTCTGGCGCAAATTGCAGGAACCCGACTTTCACTTTATATAGAAATGGATACCAAAAAACGGGAAAAGCCACATTCCACCTGAATCTATTCCCAATCCTATTCCTATTTCAAGAGAAAGTGGTAATTCCGCAGGATTAGGGAAAAGCTCAAACTCGTAAAATCCTTCTCCCATAATCCCAACACTCGATTCTTTTTTGTGGGTATAACTATGAATACCTGCTCCTGCTCCTAAAAAATGTATATACCGAACTCCACTACCCCCTTCTCCTATTCCGAAAAGTGCTCTACCGCCAACTGTTAATGTACTACCCCATGTTCCTCCATAAGAGTGCAACGTAGATGTGCCGACTGTGAATTGTAGAACCGTCTCAGGAGTGTAACGAAATTTAAGTGAAAGAAGTCCATTTGGATAAGCTCCAAGCCCAATTCCAAAATTGCCAGTGCTACCTATTAAAAATAACAAAAGAATCATATTGAACAAGTTATAACTTTTTCTTCTAAAGTCAAGAGAAATTTTTTAACCACTTGGCTGATGACCCCACATGGTAACCACCCTTTATAAAATCGTCACCCAAATTTAATTCTAGTTAATGTCAAGTTTCCTTTTTAAAAAAGATTTTGCCTTCCCTAAACAAGCCTTTCGCCTAAATCCACGAGAATATCAAAAATCTAATTTTGGAAAGAATTAGTGCTAAAAATCGTGTGCCGAGCAAGGAACGAATCGGTTGCCTGCAAACATCTACAAAAATTATCTGGGCAAACCTATCACAAGTTTTAAATAATCTCCTGCTTGGGCTGGAGCTCCTGATAGTGGAGTCTGAGCAATTATTACTCCTTCGGGAGAAGGTTTTGCAATATACTCAATATCTAAAATTAACCCGAGTTCCTCTGCTCGCGTGCGAACTTCTCTCAAAGTCCTCCATGTGAAATCAGGCATAGTAAAGTTTAACCCTCCTTGAGACACAAAAATATCAATTTGAGTTCCCTTGTTTACAACAACATCTGCCGGAGGATTAGTGTGAATCACTCTCTCGGCAGGTATTTCACTTGAATATTCATATATTACTTCTCTTACTTTAATACCTGCGTTTTCAAGTAGATTCTCTGCTTGAGGAAGCAAGAGGTCCTCAACCCATGGGATTTTAGTCCTCTCTTTTCCTCTTGATGTGCACAAAGCTATAATCCTACTTCTCCTCACTCTTCTTGTTGGCAAGGGCATTTGAGATATAACGATACGTTCTGGAAGTTCGCTAAATTTTTGAGCTCGGACTTCAGATTTTAGTCCCATCTCAGTAAGTATTTTTTTTGCCTCTTCTATTGGTTTTCCGCAAATGTCAGGGACTTCTATTTCCTCATGCAACCCAACCCACAAAGGTATGGCAATATAATTAAGCGAAAGAACTCCTATTACAAATGAACCAACAAGTATTAAGAGCACAAATCCTGTAGTTTTCAAGGCATTCTTCATATTATTTCTTTACTATAGGTTATTGTATTCTGGTCTGTCAAGTAGAAAGGTTGCAGACCTTGTGATATTCTGCGAGATGTAGGGGAAGGGCTTGCCCCTGCCCTCGTATTTGGGCAACCGTAAGGGTTTGCCCTTACTTTAAGAGAATTAATTTTTTCGTAACCGTGTAGTCTCCGGACTCAAATTTGCAGAAATAAATACCGCTTGCCAATTTTTTATGATTGCTGTCTTGTCCATCCCATTTTACTGTATAATAACCTGGTTTCTCTTCTTTATTCACCAATATCCGCACAATCCTGCCAGTGAGGTCGCAAATCGTTAATCGTGAGTCGTAAATCGTTCGGTCAGCAGGAAGCGAATAATGGATAATAGCTCGGTTGGCAAATGGATTCGGAGAGCCCAGAGAAAATGAGAACTTGCTCGGAAGTTTTTCTTCCTCTACTCCTATACCTTTGAATGCTATAGCTTTAACAAATTCATCATGCTCTTGAATAAGCGGGTCCTCACTCCAGTAGTGAACCCATACACTTTCTACCTCAGTGTTTTTTATTTCAATTAAACCAATCCCATCCACTATTTGGAGTGAATCTGGTGGATTAAGAGTAACACTTCCATTTGAAATTTCCTCATTCCAGCGAATCTGGACCCAAGCCGTATGTTCTATAAGTGAATCTAACGCATCCACTGTTTTGAAAACTATCGTGTCGAGAAATTCAACATATATAGAATCAGGAAACTCACTCCAAAGTTTTGCCTCAAATTGTATGTAGCCAGTATCATTATCCATTGGAGAAAGTGGTGGATTCCCTGATACATACTCAAGGAAAACTCCAACTGACTCAACCTCAGAATCTAACATCACAATACTTCCTGAGCCATTAGTAATTGGAATTGAGTCTGGATTTCCGACCCACGATACACTTGAATCACCCGGGTCCCAATAACTGATTTTTGCTATTCCGTTCCAGCTGGTGTCAATGCCGAATTCTGGAGTCATTGCATATATTACACAGGTAAGTGAATCATTCACAAGAATTTCATCCTGCACAATTGGAACAAGCCAGGTAGCTGTATTTGGAGTTACAAACTCAACAGTATCTACCCAGGGAGTTAGTCCAGCACCACTTACTACTACCACTACTTTTTCAACAGAATCATCGCTAAACTCAATTGTTTCTGTTCCTTTTGTCATCGGGATATTGGTATCGGCTGGAACTGCAAATCCCGAAATAGTAAATTGAGCAGTATCGTTAAATGCAGTATCCACAAGCCCTGAGTCATCGCATGCTTTTATCGTTCCAACGACTTTTAAGCCCGTGGGAAACTTGTTGCCAACACCCTTCGGGAGTTCCAATACCCAGTGACTCGCCGAATCACCCGGAAGTTCAAAAGATATTTTCATTCCATCGTCAGGTAGTCCAAAATTCCCAAGATACCCTCCAAAAGGACCATCGCCTTTTTCAGCGTCTTCAAATTCTATATTTACTTCCTCTACTTCAGGGTCTGTAACCCATGCTCTGCCTATGCCATTTTGGATGTGAATAATGTCAAGAGTATCGCCAGTTCCGTATTCCAAAGCTACACAAGAGCTGTTCTCATCATTAATGCCAATCCAGACCCATCCATCATAAGTTATATCAAGAGAATCATTTGCATCTACTGCATGTACATATAGGACAGCTGTATCGCCTACAATAGCAGTAGATGGACCAAAAGGATGAATTAGCGTAGCATCTCCCGGTTCTTTAAATCCATAGCATACTTTTTCAAACCACCAGGGAGAAAGTTCCGGTGTCCCGGAAAGTGTTGTGTGAACGATTACTCCAGAGTCTGCCTCATTGTCAGAGAGCGTGAATGATGCAAGCCCTCCTGTTAGTGTCTGTGGCCCCACGGGAGAAATAACTGCAGATGCAGTCCCCATTATATCTATAGGAGCAAGTTCTACTTGCGAGGTATTATTATTTGGGTCAGGTCCATCTTCCAAAAAAGCTATTGCAAGTATGGACTTATCCACTCCTCTGGTTCCGTATGTTCCGGAAAAAGAGATAGGAAAAATTACTGTTGCTTCGTCTGAGGGTCTCACATCTACCTCAAAAGTATCAGGTATCAAGCTTCCCGTATTACTTGTAGCAATAAGTGTAACTTTTTCAACCATTGAATCGGAGAGAAAAACATTTGCCTGTCCTGAGATGAGTCCACAACCCACAGAATCACCTTCTCCTGTCATAAAATCCTTAAGTTTTGCCGAGCTGTCTGGAAATTCCTCAATTACTTTTATACTCACGCTATCCGGGTCTATAATATCTCCGTAGCTCGTAACTATATATCCAGAGTCATCAACAACTCTTACGAGGTATCTTCCGCCCATATCGTTATTACCACCGGCAATGTTTATTCTCTTCGGTCCCTCAATTTTGAGTCTGGTTGCAGAGTCTCCGCTTGTCTCAATCGTATATGGTATTGGATGCGATGGCTTCAATCCATCTCTCGGAATTGCCCATAACATAAGATTTTCTGACTGCGAATCCCTGAGCCATACCATTCCTTCTCCATCATTTAGCCCTACCGAAGTAACTGGATTGTTAGTATCTGGAGTCATATCTGGAGGCATAGGTAGATAAAAGTTAACTGAATTAATTCCCAACTCTTTTGCAACTTTTAAATCAACTGTATCCTGATAATTTGTATCGGTCTCATTACCAGGAATATTTGCACCTATCCATACAAGGATAAATCCCTTTGCTCCAATTCTTGACTCCATCCAACCAGAGTGACACTCTATATATGTAGCACTATCTGGATAACCTTTATATTCCTGCTTCCCCTCTCCAAATTTTTGAGCTAAGGTTTGAGCCCAGGTTTCTTTAGCTTGCTCTATCTTGACTGTATTTCCAGTCATTGCAAGAATAGAGGAAATTCCTAAAACAAAACTAAACATACACACCTCCTTTTTAATTAATTAGTCAGTAGTTAATTAGAGATTAGAAAATTTCACAACTGACTCATTTTCCTAATCAACTAATCCCTAATTCCTAATCTCTATTTTTAAGTTTGCTCGTGAATCTGCTTTAAGAGTATATGGAGAACTTTTATTTTTGTCAAGATAAAAGTTAGCACAGAGAGCTACCATTGCGGCGTTATCTGTGCAAAATTCGGGTCTTGGGAAATATGCTTCTACTTCTGTGTGATTGAGCTTTTCACGAAGTCTGCTGTTTGCCGCAACTCCACCAGCAACTCCAATCCGAGAAATTTCAAACTCCTTTGATGCTTTAAGCACTTTATCTATCAGTGAATCGCAAACTGCCTCCTGAAAACTCGCTGCAATATCTGGATGCTGACTTTTGACTTTTGACTTTTGACTTTTTAGATGATATAGCACTGCTGTCTTTAAGCCACTAAAACTAAAGTCATATCCGGGCACTTCGGCTCTTGGGAAATTTATTGCCTCTGGATTGCCAGAAGCCGCAAGTTCCTGAATAATTGGACCACCCGGGTATGAGTATCCGAGCATTCTTGCTACTTTATCAAATGCCTCGCCAGCCGCATCATCTAAAGTTGTGCCTATTAACTCATATTTCCCCTTCTCTTTTACAAGAATGAGTTCTGTATGTCCACCCGATACTATTAGTGCAATAAATGGAATTTTTATTTCTTGGTCTATAAACAGGGAAAAGATATGAGCCTCAAGGTGATTTACCCCATAAAACGGGATTTTTAGAGCATAGCTAAGTGATTTTGCAAATGAGAGACCGACAAGTAAGCTTCCAATGAGTCCCGGTCCGTAAGTGACTCCAATACCATCTATATTATGAAGTCCAATTCCAGCAATTGCTTGCTCTACTATATCAACAATATTTTTAATATGGTCTCTTGCAGCGAGTTCAGGAATAACTCCGCCGTATTTTGAGTGCAAGACCTGGGATAACACAACATTGGCGAGGATTTTTTTGTCTTTTAGGCAAGCCGCGCTTGTGTCATCGCAAGAAGTGTCTATCCCGAGAACGGTCATAACGCCAGAAGAATCACGATTACAGAATCCGTATCAGTTTCCATATATTCTGGGATTTCAAGCTTTACCTTTAATGTTTCTGGGAATTCTGGAGGCAGAGCTATCTCTTCTGTTGTAATTTCGGATATCTGATAGACATCGCTTCCTCCTGAGATTTCCACCGTTTCAGGGATTACTTCAAACTTATATTCCTGACTCGTTTCGTGTCCGGACGAGTCAGATTTTAAATTCGGTATTACTTTTACTTCTTTCTTTACTTCTCTTTCAACTCGCATAATAAAACTTCTTGGGATAAGCTCTGAGACTACATCTATCTTAGATTCGCAAGGCACAACAACATCCTCTTTTTTCAAGTCTATTCTTCTCCAGCCAAGTTCTGTTTCTCCCAAATCTAACTCTACTTTAATATTCTGTCCAAATCTCAAGAGTTCTTTCCCTTTGCCTCGAACCTTTACTTTTACAGATTTCGGTGGCTGTTTAGTAATAAGCAGATTTTCAGGTAAATTAACATAGGATATAGGAATCTGG
>JAUWHX010000069.1 GCA_030605695.1 bacterium
CCGCTCTGGTGGAATTATTTGGATGGTTTATTCATTGCCGATGTTCTTGGACATTTTGCGAGAGCAGGTGTACCAAAAGCAGCAGTGCATTCAATATATGAAGGAGACCCAGATTCAGATGAGTTTCCACTTTTTGGAATCATAAGGGGAGATACTCTTTCTATGCGTGCAGTTTGTTGGGTTCTAAAATTGTATCTTGATTTCTTTGGCGACTCACTCGTTAAAACCACCTCCGATGTTTTTGGTCTTAATGTCTATGGAAGTATAAGAGACGATACTCTTGCACTTGTGGTTATAAACAAGAGTCTTGATTCTGCTTATACAACAACAATAAACTTGCATGGGTTTATGTCAAATGATACACTGCAGGCATGGGATATTACAAATGATACTATTTTATCAGCTCCATGGAATGGAACAAAGGGAATTATATATCGTGGTAAATATAGTGGTGATTCAATGAGTTTCACTTATACTTTTCCAAAAGCATCAGTTTCCGCTCTCTGGATAGAACCAAAGGTAGGGGGGATAGAAGAAGATTCCAGATTTAAGATTACAGATTACAGATTGGAGGTGTATCCGAATCCATTTACTCAAAAGACAGTTATAGAGTTTAGAGTTAAGAGTTCAAAGTTAAAAGATTTACAACTCCAGATTTATGATTTGGCTGGGAGGTTAGTTAAGTCTTTCCCAATTACTAATAACCAATCACCAATTAATAGTATTATATGGGATAGAAAAGATAATAATAAAAAAAGAGTTGCAAGTGGAATTTATTTCTGTAGATTAGAAGCAAGTGGGAAAATACTTACAAAGAAAATGTGTTTAGTGAGATAGTAAAGATAGACTTTTTGTGAACACGAATGACACGAATATACAAATTTCACGAATAGAGAAAGAAATAATTCATAAAAAGTTATCATTTGATATAATGGAAGCAGTTTTTGAGGTTCATAACGAATTAGGGCCGGGCTACTCAGAAGGAATATATGAATCCGCTCTTGCGAAGGAATTCAAAGATAGAAGTATAAAATACGAAAGACAGAAGATAATAGAAATTTACTATAAGGGAGAAAAGATAGGGGAGTATCGTTTAGATATGGTCGTAGAGAATAAAGTGATATTAGAATTGAAGGCAGTTTCTGCGTTAAATGAGGTTTTCGGAGCCCAAGTACTTTCATATTTAAAAGCTACAGGACTGCGGTTAGGAATATTGATTAACTTTGGAGGTAAAAAGATAGAATATAAAAGAATAGTAAATTGAAATTCGTGGTATTCGTTTATTTGTGTAATTCGTGTTTTATGGTATATTTCTATAAATGTAGATAAATAGAAATAGGAGTAAAAAATGGGCAAGAAAATAAGGGTATTAGTTGCGAAGCCAGGGCTTGATGGGCATGATAGGGGTGCAAAAGTAGTGGCAGCGGCTTTAAGAGATGCAGGGATGGAAGTTATATATACAGGACTGCATCAGACTCCCGAGCAAGTAGTTGAGGCGGCAGTTCAGGAGGATGTGGATATACTTGGAATTTCAATCCTCTCGGGTGCTCATATGACGATATTTCCGAAGATTCTTGAGCTTCTTAAAGAGAAAGGAGCAGATGATATAATTATTACTGGTGGAGGAATAATTCCGCAAGAAGATATAATTGAGCTTGAGAAACTCGGGGTTCAGAAATTATTTGGACCCGGAACATCAACTACGGAGATAATAGAATGGATAAAACAAGTTACAAGTTACAAGTCATAAGTCACAAGTTAGGGAGATTTAAGCTTTCACTCCTTCGCAGTGGCACTTTCTGGCTTGATGGTGGTGCTATGTTTGGTGTGGTGCCAAAAGTTATATGGGAGAAACTTACTCCTGCAGATTCAAGGAACCGCATTAAGCTGGGATTGAATTGTTTGCTTGTTCAGACAGGTGATAAGAATGTGCTTGTGGACACAGGAATTTGCGAAATGGACAAGAAATTCAACGAGAGATTTAAGTTAGAGGAAGTTAATATGGATAATTGTTTAGAGAAGATAGGTTTAACCCCTGGTGATATAGATATTGTGATAAATACACACTTGCATTTTGACCATTGTGGTGGAAATACTCGGCTCAAGAGAGAAAAGTGGATGTCTTCTTTTCCAAATGCTAAATATATTATACAAAAAAAGGAATGGGAGGATGCGACTCATCCAAATGAGCGGACTCGGGCAAGTTATCTTTCACATACTTTTATTCCAGTTGAGGAGGCAGGACTTCTTGAGCTTATAGATGGAGATGTTGAAATTTTGTCCGGAATAAGAGTAATTCAAACAGGAGGACATACTCAGGGGCATCAAGTTGTATTACTTGAATCAGACAATAAGAAAGCTCTTTATCTTGCTGACCTTATTCCTACTTCAGCTCATATTAAAATACCTTACGTAATGGGCTATGATACTTATCCTCTTGAGACAATGGATAAGAAGAGAGATTTATTAGGGAAAGCCCTAAAGGAGCATTGGCTTCTTATATTTGAGCATGACCCTGAAGTTGGATTGGGATATTTAGAGGAAAAGGAGAACAAGATAAAATTTAATCCTAAGGGATAAAAAATGACCAATAAAAAGAAACTTTTTATTGATTCGTTTAGTAAGAATTTGGAATCAACAAGTTATTTAGAAAATGAAAAAAAGATATAAAAAAGAGGGGATTAGTAGGCTTTTAAAAATGAAAGCCGACGAGTTAGAAAGGATGCCTAAGAAAAGGGAAATCAATGATGACCCTCGCTTGCCTTCAAGTGAGACTTACAGAAAATATATTGGCAATCTTCCTGAGCTTGCCAAGGAAATGGGATATAAGTCATGGAGGGGTGCTCGTCGGAAAGAAATATTGAAGAAGGTAGGGGAGATGGGAAAGAAATTAGGGAGGATGCCAACATATATAGAGATGAGAAAGTCTGATGAAAATATGCCTTCTCCGAGGTTGGTAATTAAGTATTTTAGTTCATCTAATAACTTGAGAGAGAAATTAGGACTTCAAACTCAGAAAAGACTCATTTATAGTGATGAAGAGCTTTTGAGGAGATTAAGATTAAGAGCAGAGGAACTTGGAAAAGCTCCGACTATGAAAGAAGTTGAGAGTGCCCCATCACTTCCATCTATAAATACATATGTAAAACGTTTTGGCTCACTTGGTAGGGCTTTAGAACGGATAGATTGGAAAAAAAAGAGGAAACACTGGAAAAAACGATAGAGGAGGAATTATGGATTTGATGGAAGCAATTTTAAAGAGGAGAAGCATAAGAAAATACAAGAGAGATTTGGTATCCGATGGTTTATTAGAAAAGATACTGGAGTCTGCTCGTTGGGCACCATCCTGGGCTAATACTCAGTGTTGGAGATTTATTGTAGTTAAAGATAAAGCACTGAAGGAGAAACTCAGAGATACACTTACTCCCTGGAATCCTGGAAGGAATGCAATGGTAGATGCACCTGTGGTGATAGTTGCTTGTGCTGAACTTGGAAAATCTGGATTTCGTAGAGGTGAACAGGTAACAGATAGAAAAGATTGGTATATGTTTGATGTAGCACTTGCTTTGCAAAACCTGACTTTGACTGCGTATTCACTTGGACTGGGAACTTTACATATAGGTGCTTTTGATGCTAATGAGGCTGGTAAGATAGTTAGTGTGCCTGATAATGTTGTTGCAGTTGAACTCGTAGCAATCGGTTATCCTGATGAGTCTCCTGAACCGAGAGAGAGAAATGAGATAAAGACTTTTATTTATAAGGATAAATATAGCACTTCTTATTTTTAATGTCATAAAAATTGGAGTTGTTTCGTATCCCATATTCCCCAGGTGAGTTATTCGATTAAAAATGTCCGACTTAATGGATATTATTAAGAAAAGGCGGAGTGTAAGAGAATATCTGGATAAACCCGTTGAAGATGAGAAGATAGAGCAGATTGTTGAGGCGGCAAGACTTGCTCCTTCTTCCTGTAATTCACAATGTTGGCGATTCGTTGTTACCAAAGGAGATATTAAAGAGCAAATTATCAAAAAAGGACTTGGTGGAATAGTTCTTGCAAATCGCTGGGCAAAAAGTGCACCTGCAATAATAGTTGCTTGTGCTGATTTGAATTTCCTTACTCATAAGGTAGGAGCAGGGATAAAAGGTATTGAGTATCATCTATTGGATATAGGAATTGCAGTTGAACACTTGATTTTAAGAGCAACAGAACTTGGACTGGGGACTTGTTGGATTGGCTGGTTTAACGAGCGTGAGGTTCGGAAGATATTAAAAATACCAAGAAGCATAAAGATTGTAGCTTTAATAACTCTTGGCTATCCAAAGGGAGAATTAGAACTACACGAAAAACAGCGGCTTGACTTGAAAAAGATTCTATTCTGGAATAAATATGGAAACTGCGAAGGTTGAAAGTTTTGAGAGTTTGAATGTGTATAAAAGAGCAAGAGAATTAACAAATCGTATCTATGAACTAACACGGAAAGGAGATTTTGCAAAAGACTTTGGATTAGCAGACCAAATTCGCCGTGCTTCAGTTTCAATAATGTCTAATATCGCAGAGGGCTTTGAAAGAGGTGGCAATGCGGAATTCACACAGTTTCTTTTTATTGCTAAAGGTTCTTGTGGCGAAGTTCGTGCACAAACTACAATCGCCTATGACCAGAAATATATTCACAATGGAGATTATGAGGAAATAACTAACCGTTGTAGGCAAATTAGTGGAATGTTAAGCAATCTTATAAATTATTTGAAGAAATCACAGTATCGTGGTGCAAAGTATAAGAAGCCACCATATAAGTCTATGGCAGATGAATGGAATGAATTCTTAAAACAGGTCAAAAATGAAAAGAACCCTTGAACCTTAAACCTTTGAACCTTTAAACTTTTAAACCTTTGAACCTTTAAACCTTTAAACCTTTGAACCTTTGAACTTTTAAACTTTTAAACTTTTGAACCTTGAACCCTTAAACTCTTGAAATCGGTTAAAATGCACTTCATTTCTTTAATTGTATCAAAGCGGAGAAGAGGAAATTCCGATATTCTGGGAAAGTTAGCTTTGAAAGAAGCCATAAAACAAGGTGCTACAGGAGAGCTGATTTATCTAAAAGACTATAAAATCAAGGAATGCGATGGTTGTATGAGTTGTGTTTTCAAAAATATACCCTGCCATTTGGATGACGACTGGTATAAATTGCTAAATAAAATTAGCACTGCTGATGCTTTATTTTTATCTGCTCCGACTTATGTGCTTTCTATCCCGGGAAGCTTGAAGCTTGTTATGGACAGGTATCTTTTAGTCCCAAAGTATTTTAATAAAATCTATCCTCAAAAAAGTCCTGCAATGAGCATCGGAATAGGTGGACTGTCTGACTGGAATCATTTTGAATTACCCTTAATGAATTTATTTCTTTTGGGACTTGGCTTTAGTATCACGGATAGCTTTTATGCTCGTGCCGCAGGTCCCGGTGAGATTTTATTAAGTGATGAGACAATCTTGAGACTCAAAAAAGGAGTCCAATCTATGTTAGCCCGGAAGCATAAGCCATTCAACACTCAGGTTTCAAATCACTGTCCTGTATGCTTTTCAACTATTTTTGAGAGGATAAAGGGAAAGAGATATAAATGTCCTGTTTGTGCAGTTGAGGCAGAAGAACGAGAAGATGGATTTTATTTCTCGGCTGATAATTTAAATAATCATCGCTGGACTCCTGATAATGTTGAAGACCACTTTACTAACTGGATACTCAAAACTAAAGATAGATTTAAAAAGAATCTCATAAAGATTAATCAACAGAAAAGAAAGTTTGACTTTTAATCTTATTAAAGGTAATGTCAAAAATAATATGAAAGAAACTACAAAGAACACAAAGGAAAAATTGATTCTCTCTTGAACCTTTGAACCTTTGAACTCTTGAACCTTTGAACCCTTGAACCTTTGAACCCTTGAACCTTTGAACCTTTGAACCTTTGAACTCTTGAACCTTTGAACCTTTGTTCTCTGTGGTTAAGTTTTTAACAATATCTTATTAATAAGGAGGGAAAATGTGGTATGCGATTTTATTTTTGATAGGTTCGGTAAATTTCTACGGTATGTATGTTAAGGGAGAAAAAGTTGGAAATGTCCAGATAGTGCAAGAGAAAACTCCTACAGGGTACAGAGTTTCTGAATTAACTAATATTGAGCTACAGATGATGGGTGCCAAACGATGGCTTAAGTCCGTTGCTAAATATGAGGTTACGTCTGAGTTTGAGCTTCAGAACTTTACTTTTGAACTTAAGACAGAAGCTCAAAAGATTACGATGGAAGGTGGGGTAGAGGTGTCAAAAAAGGGATTTGGCTGTGCTCGGAAGCCACCGGAACTTAAACTTTCAATAAAGACTGGAGGAACAACGCAGACAAAAGTTATTAAAATAAACTCTCCTGTTTATCCTGCGACGGTATTGCCGATGCTCATCCATAAATCTGCTGGTTCTATAAAGGAGATAGAAGTATTTGACCCATCAATTCAAGCAGTAAATACAGCAAGTTGCGAGTTGCTTGAGACTCAAGATGACTCAATGAAAGTAAAGGTTCTAATACTTGGGGCAACTTCTACACTTTGGATAAGACAAGATGGTGTCCTATTATCTCAGGAGCAACCAATGGGTATTTTTATGTGCAGAGAAACTAAGGAAAAAGCTCTTCAAATTGAGGAAGTAAATCCCGAAGTTTTAACTCTTTATGGGGTAAAGCCCAAGAAGAAGATTGAAAATCCGAGAGATGTAAAGTTCTTGAAGTTGCTCGCAAAGGGTGAATTTCCTGAAAGTATGAGGCAAATGAGACTTGGTGATACTCTCTTACTACAAAAAATAGGTCCTACGACGGGTGCTTCTATAGATGGTTCCTTGCCAGCCGCTACTGACATTGAACCCACTCCTTTTATCCAATGTCGTGATAAGCGGATAGTTAATCTATCAAAGAAGATTATTGGTGAGACCAAAGACCCCTGGAAAAGAGCAAAGAAACTAATAGAGTGGGTAGCAATAAATGTTAGGGATACGCCGACAGTAACAATTCCTTCAGCTCTGGATGTCCTTGAGTCGCTTGAAGGTGATTGCGGAGAGCATACGGTTCTTTTTGTAGCACTTGCAAGGGCTTGTGGAATTCCTGCTCAAATAGTTGTAGGACTTACCTATGTAGAGGATGGTTTTTATTATCATGCTTGGGCAAAGATTTGGGCAGGCAGATGGGTTGAGGTTGACCCCACATTTAATCAGCCAATTGCAGATGCAACTCATATAGCACTTGCAGAAGGAGAGCTTGAGGAACAGGCAAAGATAATGAGACTCGTTGATAAGATTGAGCTTGAAGTCCTTGAATATAAATAAACCCTTAAACCTTTGAACTCTTAAACCCTTAAACTCTTAAACCCTTAAACTCTTCAACTCTTAAACCCTTCAACTCTTAAACCCTTAAACCCTTAAACTTCAATCTGTAATCTGCAATCCCCATCCATCTGTCACAGACTCTGTGAGCGATTAAAACGCTCCTCTTACGCCTTTTTATACTTTTTTACTTGACAAAATAATTAAATCAGATATAAGTATATAAAAGGAGGTAAGGTTATGGCTAAGTATCAATCTTCTGGATTTATTCAAGGCATTAGAGGTTCTATGGGGGACTCCACTTTTTATTATTGGAAGGGGGTTCCTGTGATGAGGAAAAAGCCGAACGGGGCAGGTTCTTCCAATACACCGGCGCAGGAGGAAATAAGGCGAAGTTTCGCTATGATTTCCGCACAATGGAAAAACCTTAGTTTTGCGGATTATGCACTATGGGAAGAATATGCAAAGAAATACACCAAGAGAAGAAGTGGGCAGAGAAATGGTTTGGTCTCTAATATTGGAGGAAAAATGAGTGAGTTCAACGCTTTTGTCTCCACAAACCAGTTGCTTATGCGGTGCGGATTTGACCCTATAAAAAAACCTGTTCTGGGAAATATCGGGAAACCCTCTTCGCCAAAAACTGATTTGATTAACCTCGGTGTATATAAAAAAGAGATTAAGTTTAATGTATGGATGCCTCGTTCTTATCCCACAGACTGCATCGTCCAGGTATATATTAAGAAATTTGGTAGGTGTTACCCAGCCGCATACATTAGAGCGATTGTCCCGATATCTACTTCCCCAGCTCAAGTGGCAATTGATAAAATCAAACTAAAAGAGGAAGGTGAATTAGTGGAGAAAAAATTGAAAGATATTGGGCGCTGCAAGTTATTTATCCAACTACGAACGGTTGCCGCAAATGGAGAATTTTCTACACCATCAGCTATTTATAGGATAGAAGTTAATGGCGATACCACAATTTGAGATTGTGCCTACAACCAAGATAATGCTTTTATGCTATGCCAAAGGGTAGATAAGAATCTGTAGGAGAGGGTAGATGAGAGTCTTTGCTCTCATCAGGTCCATAAGGATCTTGAGATTGAAGCGAGGGCTTCAACCTACCCGGAGCTTTATCTCAATATCGTCAGCTTCCTCGTTGCCTTGAACTCGTCTGCCTCCATATTCACAAAATAGATACCGTTGGCAAGTTCCTCAAGATTTATCTCAACATCCTGTCCATCGGATCCTGCGGACTTCGCTGTTAAAACCTGCTTTACTAACTTGCCTGAGAGGTCATAAATCTTTAAACTAACTTTCTCTCTTTCACTAACCCCTAACCACTGAACCCTAACCCCTGTAGTAGATGGATTCGGATAAACCTCTAAACTTATGCCTATTGCCTTATGCCTATTGCCTGTCTCTTCCTCCACTCCTGTCTCAGAAATCCTTATAAGATAGACATCGCCAGCACTACTTCCTGTAATTATAAAGCCCCCCGATGCACACTCTTGAACAGAATTGCCATAATCCTGGCTACCTCCTCCATAAGTTTTAGTCCACAAAGTATCACCGTCTGCATTAGTCCTTATAAGATAGACAGGATGGATAGATAAAATTATAAAGCCCCCTTCTGCACACTCCTGAACAGAACGGCCCTCACCGCCAGGTCCGCCATAAGTTCTTGTCCACGAAGTATCACCTTCTGCATTAGTTCTTACAAGATAGACATCATAAGAGCCAACATAAAAAGAGTTTGTCCGTCCTGCGATTATAAAGCCCCCACTTGCACACTCTTGAACAGAATAGCCACAATCATAGGAAGTTCCTCCATAAGTTTTAGTCCATAAAGTATCACCATCTGCATCTGTCCTTATAAGATAGACATCACGAGAGCCAGCACCAAAAGACTTTGTCGTTCCTACGATTATAAAGCCCCCGCTTGCACACTCCTGAACAGAATAGCTCCCATCCCAGTCAGTTCCTCCATAAGTTTTAGTCCACAAAGTATCTCCTTCTGAATCCGTCCTTACAAGATAGATATCCTCATAGCCAGCACCAAAAGACATTGTCACTCCTGCGATTATAAAGCCCCCGGATGCCTGTCCCGACTTTGTCGGGGCACACTCTTGAACAGAATAGCCCCAATCATAGGAAGTTCCTCCATAAGTTTTAGTCCATAAAGTATCACCATCTGAATTAGTCCTTATAAGCCAGACATCGCTTCCGACAGCACCAAAAGACACTGTCCCTCCTGCAATTATAAAGCCCCCTTCATCACACTCTTGAACAGAATAGCCTACATCATCGTCAGTTCCGCCATAAGTTTTAGTCCACAGGGTATCAGGACCTCCAGCAATTGCAAGGTTAGTGATTCCAATCAACCCCACAAAAACCAAAACTCCCAAACTCTTCAACTCTTGAACCCTTAAACCCTTAAACTTTTCAACTCCTAAACTCTTAAACTCCCCAACTCCTAAACTCTCACACATCTTTCCTCCTTTTTCAACCACGACTCCGCAAAATGCGAGGTCGTAGTTCTATTTCTCTCTGTGGTAATCTTGAGTTCACTTTTTTATCCATCTGGTGATGTCGTTGATGGTTATGTAAAGTATAAGCACCATAAGTAATGCAAATCCAACATTCTGAATCAGAGTTATTATTCGCTCGGAGATTGGTTTTCTTCTAATTTTCTCTATAAGAATAAGCAGGACTTGTCCGCCATCAAGGGGAGGGAAGGGAATAATGTTGAGTATAAGAAGATTTATTGAGAGGAAAGCCATAAGGGTCAAGAAGCTTTCAAGTCCCCATCTTGCTGATTCACCTGCAAACTTTACAATTGCAAGTGGACCACCTAAGGTTTTAGTAGAGATTTTACGGAGAATAAGCTTTTTGAAGATTGAGAGTGTAATTACGAAAGTATCTATACTTTGTAGAAATCCAAGCTTGAAAGCTCTAATCCCCATAGGTTTTCTCTCTATTTTCATCAGGACTTTAATCATCCCAACATCTATTACTTTATCATCTATAAGAGCTTGCTCTTTATCAGGAATTATTTTGGCTTCCCTGTGATTTCCGTTATGAAGCCATTCTACGGAAACTTCCTTTTTGGGATTACGATGAATCACTGAAACGAGACTATCCCACCCTTTTATCTCAATTATGGAGACAAGAGTATCTTCACCTTCTATTTCTTTAGTAGTGATTTTTGTTATTAAATCTCCTTCTTGGATTCCAGCTCGGTAGGCAGGACCATCTTTTGCAACTTTTCCAATTATAGGAGGAATCAAGGGCTCAAGCTCAAGAGAAATGGATTTAGGAAGTATTACTTCCTGTTCTACACCTTCTCTTTTTATTGAACATTGGGAACTATCTCTCTCGGAAAGTAGTTCCAATATATCATTCCATGTATGAGCTTCTTTTCCATTTATTGTAAGGATTTGGTCTCCCGATTGTAGAGGTTCAAAATTTTGAACCCCTACAGATTTTACTGTTGTAGTTGGCAATGTGGGGATTCCAAAGATAAAGTTTATGGTAGTGAAAAGGAAGAAAGCTAATACAAAATTAAATACAGGACCTGCTAATATAACTGCAATTTTAATTGGAGTTCGTTTTGAAGCAAACTCATCCTGCTCTCCTTTTATTTCTTTCGGGTCCATCCCTGCGAGCTTGATATACCCGCCAAGAGGTATCAAGGAAAGTCTATAAGTTGTTTCTCCCTTTTTTATTCCGATAATTTTAGGACCGAGTCCGAGGGAGAATTCTTCTACCCGTATTCCAGAACGTTTTGCTACAATGAAATGCCCAAATTCGTGAAATATAATCAGGACACTAAGAGCTACTATGGCGCTTATAATTGTTAATAACATCAATCCTCCCAAAAAAGAATCAACTACAAAGGCACAAAGGTCACAAAGTTTTTATACAAAATTATTTCGTGAATCGTGACCGTGTTTCGTGGTCGTGGAAAAAGACTGTCACGGACACGAACCACCAACACGAATCCCGCTTTTTGCTTCTCCTTTTGCCCATTCTTCAGCTTGTTCAATCTCTGATAGAGAAGGGCTCTTTATAAATTTATGTTCCCTCATTACTTTTTCTATAAGTTCTGGGATTTGAGTTAGTTTGATTTTATGAGCCAAGAATGATTGAACAGCTACCTCATTTGCAGAGTTTAAGACGCAAGGCATAGTTCCACCTGCTTCTGCGGCTTCGTATGCAAGACGGAGACAGGGAAATTTATTGAAATCAGGTTTCATAAACTCAAGTTTCTTTATCTTTTCAAAATCAAGTGGTTTAATAGAGGAGGGATATCGCTTTGGATATGTTAATGCGTATTGGATAGGGAGTTTCATATCTGGTGAAGAAAGTTGAGCAATTATACTTCCATCCACAAATTCAACAGCCGAATGGATTATTGATTGAGGATGGATTACAACTTCTATCTTAGATGCTGGGATATTGAAAAGGACAGATGCTTCAAGAACCTCAAGTCCTTTGTTCATAAGGGTAGCAGAGTCTATGGTTATCTTTTTGCCCATCTGCCATACAGGATGTTTTAATGCACTCTCAGGTGTGATATCCGGAGTTATTGGTTTATGCAAAAAGGGACCTCCGGATGCAGTAAGGATTATGCGACTGACAGGAGCATTGGATTGGCTGAGACATTGATGAATTGCTGAGTGTTCTGAGTCCACAGGAAGTAGGGTAGGGGCAGTTCGTGAACTGCCCTTACATTTTTGAACCTCGTGCATTATAATTTCTCCGTAAGCTACCAGTGTTTCTTTATTTGCTATGGCTACTCTTTTTTTATTTTTAATAGCGAGGAGTGTGGAATGTAAACCAACAGTTCCGACAAGAGCATTTAAAAAGATATCTACCTCTGGATGAGATGCAAGAGTTTCAAGGCCCTTCAGTCCTGCGAATAGGGAACAGGCCTGTTTGTTCCCTACATTAAATTTCTTTGCTGCTGCGGAGTCAGTTATACAAACATATTTTGGGTTAAATTGTTCTACTTGCTGTTTGAGAAGTTGTATATTTTTATCACAACTCAGAGCAAACACACGGAATTCAGATTTTAAATTATCTATGACTTCAAGTGCGGCTCTGCCTACAGAGCCAGTGGAGCCGAGAATACATACATTTTTCATTTTATAACAAAGAATCTCAGGTAATAATAAACCACAGGTGCCACAAATAGAATGGAATCGAATCTATCTAATACTCCTCCATGACCTGGTATTATGGTGCCTGCATTTTTGATTTTAGCATCTCTTTTTAGCAAGGATTCTACGAAATCGCCCATAGGTGCTAACAAGGCTCCAAGAATAGAAAGAGCTATACAATCAATAACTTTTAACCACGGAGCCCATACTATTTTTAATATGAAAATTCCAATCATAGCACAAATCCCACCTCCTACGAAACCTTCCCAGGATTTGCCGGGAGATACTCTCTCAAGGATTTTGTGGCGACCAAATTTACTGCCAACGAAATAAGCTCCGGTATCGTTCACCCAGGCAAGAACAAAAGGAATAAGAGTATAGACTATTCCTCTGCTGTAATTGGCACCAAACATTTCATTAGGGAAAAAGTAGTAAAGTTTTAAGTTTTGCAAGTTTCTTATCATATCTGGGTGATGTAAGAATGCAGGTATCTGTCTCAATAACACGAGATGACTCATAAACCATCCTAAATAAAAAGCTCCAAATATAGTTCCTGAAATATGGTAAATTGCATGGTCTAAATTCTTTCTATATAGTTCAGATATTGAGATAGAAAAGAAAAGTAAAGTAAAAGTTAAGAAAGTAAAAATGTGAGATGCAAAGTATGCATTCCAACCAAGAATAAGAGCTGCTACAACTCCAAGAGTAATATAAGGCTTGAGTCCTCTTTGTTTGAGTATTTTAAAAAATTCATAAGCTCCAACTCCTATGCAAAGTTCTACGAAAAGGAGATAATATATTCCACCCGCCCATATAATAATCATAAGTGCAGGCGCGAATATTACAGCACTTATAATCCGATAAAAGAGCTCACTCTTCATCTAAATTCCTAAATACCTAAAATCGTTATTCGTGTTCGGTTATCGTGTTCGTACAAACACGAATCACTATCACGAACCACGATTTTGGACTTTTAGGCATTTGTTTTTCAGGTTCTCCCAAATCTACGGGTTCTCTGTTGATATTCACAGATAGCTCTAAGAAGTTCAGGAGTCTTAAAATCAGGCCAAAGAACTGGAGTTACAAAAATCTCTGTATAAGCAATTTGGTAAAGCAAAAAGTTTGATATCCTTTGTTCTCCAGATGTTCTTATTAAAAGGTCAGGGTCAGGGATGCCAGAGGTGTAAAGATATTTCTTGAAAGACTTTTCGGTTACCCTTTTTACTCCAGACTGTATGATTTTGCGGACAGCGTCTATTATTTCAGAGCGTCCTCCATAAGAAATAGCAAGTGTAAGACAAAGTCCGGTATTGTTCTTGGTAGTCTCTGTCATCTTTTGGATTTTTCTCCTGATTCCTCCTGACAGTTTGTGTAATCTGCCTATAAATTGAACCTTCACATTATCCTTGTTAAGTTCTGGAAGTTCAGATTCAAGATGGTTAGCCAAAAGAGCCATTATTTTCCTTATTTCATTGAGTGAACGATTCCAATTCTCTTCGGAGAAAGTATAAAGTGTAAGGTAAGAGATGCCAATTTCTCCACAGCTCTCCACAATATTTCTTACAGATTCAATTCCTTCCCGATGTCCTGCTATTCTTTGTAAGTTTCTATTCTTAGCCCATCTACCATTACCATCCATAATAATAGCAATATGCTGTGGCAACTTCCTTTTATCAATCTTATATTCTGCAAGGTCTATTCCTTTCATTCCTTAACGAGCAGAAATTCATAGAGGTTGGTAGAAATTAAATAGAAATTATTTGTGTTTCTATAAATTTCTATTAGTTTCCACTAATTTCTATTAATCTCTATTCATCCATAATCTCTTTTTCTTTTTGGGAAAGTGATTCATTTAGCTTATCTATATGTTTCTCGGTGATATGCTGTATCTCTCGTTCGCCATGATATTTGTCGTCATCAGATATTCCCTCGATTCCTTTAAGCTTGTTTATTTCCTCTCTTCTTATATTCCTTAATCCTATCCTCGAATCTTCTGTTATTTTCCGAACCATCTTTACAATATCTTTTCTTCTCTCTTCGGTTAGTTGGGGAATTGGCAACTTTATTGCTACTCCATCATTATTTGGTGTAAGTCCAACTTCAGATTTTAGA
>JAUWHX010000006.1 GCA_030605695.1 bacterium
GGAGAACGGATTTTAGTGTTTGATGATTTATTAGCAACTGGTGGAACAGCACTTGCTACTTGCAAACTTGCAGAAAGATTAGGAGGCAAGATAATAGGCGTGGCTTTACTGATAGAGCTTGCAGATTTAAAAGGCAGAGAGAAACTTGCAAAATATGACATATTCTCTTTGATAAAATATGATTGATAGTAGGATTTTGCTTTGATTAGAATGACGAGGGGAAACGAATGATAGAAGGGAAAGGTTAATTTACAAAATATTATTGACAATGGTTAATTTAATCGTCATATTTTATAGAGTAAAGCCAAAAGAGGCAGGAAAATATGGAGAGTGAACTTGATAAAAAAGATAAAATATTAAAAATTTTATCCGAAATAAAAAATATTAACCCCTCTGATTTACTTTATGAGAAAATATCTGATATGCTCAGAGAAGTAATTACCTTATCTAAAGAAAGTGGAGATAAAAACCTTATTAAATATCAGTGGGAAGCAATAGCTTTTGATTTTTATACACCATATAGGGTTTTTGGTAGACCTGAAAATAGATCTGCATCTCGCTTTGTACCGCTGATTGAAACAAATAAAGGCAAATATCCTGACCCTGATACAATTACCGAGAAAATGTTTGAATATTATCATCAAAGAGCAAAAAATACAAAAAACATAGTTCTTGGAGCTCGTTATTGGGATATTTTGTGGGAATTTAAAGTTCAAAAACTGCCTGTTAAAGATATGAAAATTTTGGATACTCTTATCAAATCTCAACTCAAATTAGGGAAATTGTGCGAGAAATATCCTGAGTCTGAAATGCTTTTAGTTGACAGCTATTACAGAGCTGTCTCCCTTTGTCTGAAATTTAATTATAAAAAACCATTAGAGGATATAGTAAAAAAACTCAATACTCTTATTGACACTTTATATGATAAAAAAGAAGGAAGGAGGGTGTTAGATTTAGCTGAGATTATTTTAATAGCTTATAGGCATAATGGAAAGATGATTTCACGCGATGTTTTAACACATTTATTAGAAATATTAAATAAAATTCAAGCTGAATATAGAAAGGAAGGAAATTCTAACTTACAACGAGAAACTTTGAAGATTATTATTGAGACAGAACGTATGAAAAAAGACTTCCCCGCGGCTAAAAAAACGAATTATACGATTGCGAATTCTTTTATAGAGCAAGCAGAAGCAAACATTAAAGGTGATAAGCCAAGTTATTTAGTAGCCGCTCATTTTTATGAACTTGCAATGCGGGAATATATGAATATTGGAGACAAAGAAAAAACTAAAATGTTAAAACAGAAAATACGAGAAGCCTATAAAAAAATGGGAGAAAGCAGTGAATTAAAAGTAATAGAAGCAAAAGTTAAAATTCCACAGAAGGCAATAGATGAATTTTGTGAGATTTTTACTAAACTCCCCACTCTTAATGAATCTCTTGAAAAGTTAGGAACTTATCCAACACTTATACCAAATGTTAAGGAAGCTAAAAAAGAAGCAGAAAAGCAACTAAAAACCAGCATTTTCACCCAGTTTTTCCCCATAACGCCAATTTCTGGAGATTTAAAAGTTGCTGATATTATTACTGATGATGAAAGATATAAGTGGCAACTATACAAACATTTAATGTTATCTATCAGTATGTATACCAATCTTATTATAAGTAGAGTTATTGATTTGCTTTGTGAAAAAAAAGAGCTCTCTGCTCAAACTTTAATAGATTATTTTGAAGAGTGGGGACTTATTGACCCTGAAAATTTATCTGTTATAGAAGTGGGATTTGAGAGGTATTTTGCAAAAGATTATGTGAGTGCTATTTATATTCTTACTCCTCAATTTGAAAGTTCATTTAGAAGATTATTGTTAAAAGGAGGGCTGGACGTTACTTCTTTCACAAATAAAGAAGGTAGATTTAAGGAAAAGACACTCGGAGACTTACTTGATAATGAAGAAGTAAAAAAAGTTTTTGGAGAAAACTTGATAACATATATTAAGGTGGTGATGACCGAAGCTACAGGATGGAACTTGCGAAATAATGTAGCTCACGGACTATTATCTCGTTCTGCCTGCACAAGAGAAATTGTAGATATAGTATTACATCTTTTTTTAACTCTTACAGGGTTTATTATAAAAGAACAAGGAGGATAAAATGTATCTCGTTGCAGAACATAACAATTATGGAAAAGTAAAAGTTCTGCCTTTTAGTATACCGAAAAAGATGAAGATATCTGATATACTGAACGAGTTTTATCGGAATATGTCTTATAAATCAAGGGAAGAGCAATTTTTCTTATCAAATGCAGTGGAGTCAAAATGGCAAGAAATAGGGACAAAAAAATTTAAGTTTGACTGGGAAGGAGGTTTATCAGAGATAAGAGATAAATTTACTTCCATCCAGTTACAACATAAAGCTTTGGAGTGGAGATAATGTTTTTAGTTGATACAAACATATTTTTGGAAATCCTCTTGAATCAGGCAAAGAAAGATAATTGCAAGAATTTTCTGGATAGTAATAAAAGTGATATTAAGATAACAGATTTTTCTTTACATTCTATCGGTGTAATCCTGTTTAAATATGGCAAAGGAAATATTTTCCAGAAATTTGTTGAGGATGTAATACCTCAGACTCAAATTCTTTCTTTACCTATAGAATTGTATAAAGAGCTTGCGAATGTCATAAAAAATATGAATTTAGATTTTGACGATGCTTATCAATATAGGATAGCTAAATATTATGGGGTGAAAGTAGTTACAATGGATAGCGACTTTAGAAAGATAAAGGATGTGGAAATTTTGTTCTTATAGTTCAAGTTGCGGAAGAGACTGAAAGAATAAAACATTGTAAAAAGTTTACCATTAAATGATTTTCTTAAACATCTCCATGTTTGTTTTCTAAAGTCGGGTAGAATAGAATGAGGTTGTAGTTTTATGATAGAAGTTATAATTATTGGGGCATTAGCAGTAGTTATTATTATATTTCTGATTTTTATGAGTCGTACCCAGAATGCTTTAAAAAATAATAAGGCACTTGACTTAATGCAACAACAAATTGGGCAACTCACTGCTCAGACGAATCAACAACTTCAGGGAATGACACAGCAACTTCAGAACATTTCTGGTAATATTGGTAACAGATTGGATAAAGCCGCTACCACAATTTCTGGGGTATCCGAAAAATTAGGTGTGCTTTCTGAAAGCACTAAACAAATTATTGAGGCACAAAAAGATATTGTTGGACTTCAAGAATTACTTAAACCACCAAAATTCAGAGGAGAGCTTGGAGAATTCTTTTTGGAGAACCTTCTTTCTCAGATTTTACCAGCAGAGCATTTTACAACTCAATATGCATTTAAGAACAACACAAAAGTTGACGCAGTAATCAAGCTTGGTGATAGACTCGTGACCGTTGATTCAAAATTCCCTTTAGAAAGTTTTGAAAGAGTAATAAAAAGTGAGGGAGAGCAAGAACATAGGGTTTCTCGCAGAGAGTTTATAAAAGCAGTTAAAAAGCATATATCTGATATTGCAGAAAAGTATATTTTACCTGATGAGGGAACATACGATTTTTCTTTAATGTATATTCCAGCAGAAAATGTATATTATGAGACTATTATTAAAGGGGTGGGACCTGAGGATAATTTATTTTCCTATGCACTTGAAAAAAAGGTAATTCCTGTCTCTCCTAATTCATTCTATGCCTACTTACAAGTAATTATTGAAGGATTGCGGGGGTTTCATATTGAGAAGCAAACACAAGAAATTATTCAGCAACTCTCAAGATTACAAGGTGATTTTATAAGATTCAAAGAAGACTTTGATATTGCAGGCAAACATCTAACTAATGCAAAAAGTAAATTTGATGAGGCTGATAGAAGATTAGTTCAGCTTGGAGATAAACTTTCAGCTACTACCAAACTTCCAGAGAAAGAAGTAAAGGAACTTCCAGAATAAATGCACTGGTTTTTTACATTCCTTTTTTTAAATACAACCCAAGTTTATACTTTACACCGAGGCGAGAGTGTAGATAAAGTTCTCGAAAGGGCTGGGGTTCAAAGGGATACTAAAACTGAAATAGTAAGAGCTCTTAGAAGTAGGATTAATCTAAGGAGGTGTAGAGCGGGAGATAAATTACATATTACCAGCGAAGGTAGTAAGTTTATTAAGCTCAAATACGAAGGGAGACAAACTATATTGACAATTGATAGCTTGATGCAGGTTTCAAAGTTGCCAGAGACAAAAAAACTTATATTCCTGGAAGGTGCTATTGAGAATGGTTCTTTGTGGGGAGCTTTAATTGAGGCAGGAGGCACACCCCATCTTCTTTATGAGTTTGCTGATGAGGTATTTGCCTGGGATATTGATTTTAATGTTGAGACGCGGAACGGAGATAAGTTTGAAATTCTCGTGAATGCCAAATATATAGGAGACAAATTTGTGGGTTATAGACCAATAGTTTTTGCCCGATATATCACAAAAAATAAAGAGTTTACAGGGGTATATTATTCAAGAGGAGGAAGTGGATATTATAATCTTGCTGGAAAGTCTTTGCAAAGGATATTCTTAAGAGCACCTCTTAGTTATCAAAGAATATCGTCTGGCTATACTCTTCGCAGGTTTCATCCAATCTTGCGTAGATGGAGGCCCCATCAAGGTGTAGATTATGCCGCACCTACAGGCACACCGGTGAGGACTATAGGTGATGGAAGAGTAACTTTTGCTGGCTGGAGAAGAGGGTTTGGAAGGCAAGTGATAATTAAACACGGGAATGGATTCAAGTCATATTATGCACATTTATCCAGATTTGCGAAAGGAATTAGAAAAGGGAAATATGTAAAGCAAGGTAAGTTAATAGGATATGTTGGCTCAACTGGACTTTCCACAGGTCCTCATCTTGATTTTAGACTCAAGAAACATAACAAGTGGCTAAATCCTATTAAATTAAGTCCACCTCGCTCAAAGCCATTAAGGGGAAAAGAACTTGAGGAATACAAAGAATATATAAAAGCTCTTTCGTCTGTGATAGAAGGGCTAAAGGTATTTGAAAAGCTTCCTCCGATTCCTTGAATTTGCATAATCATAGCTCGGCTATAATTAGCTCCACAATATCGTCCTGAATTTTTCTTATGAGTGAGGCAGAGGTAGTGTAATTATTCATCATAATCGAAAAGACAATTAAATTGCCTTTTTCTGTAAGTGTATATCCAGAAAGAGAACTTATGCCAAGCATTGTGCCAGTTTTTGCTCTAACTTTTCTTGTTGAGGAAGAACCTCTTAATCTACGCTTGAGTGTGCCATCAATTCCGGCAGTTGGGAATGAAGATAAGAGGTCGGGTCTTATTTCAAAGTCTGATAAGCCATATAAAAGCACTTTTACAATTCCATTGGGTGAGATGAGGTCATATCTTGAAAGTCCGGAGCCATCGTAAATCCTGAATTCATTTTCGCCAAGTCCTATACCCTCTAAGAATTCTCGTAGTTTGAGTCTTCCTTTTTCAAATGAGCCGGGTGGTTCTGATAGTTCAGCTCCAAGAGTTTTTAGAATCTGGTCTGCATAGAAATTTACACTCTCTTTGTTCATTTCATATATCAAATGCACAAGAGGTTCGGAGTAATGAGTATATATTGGTTTTAAAGAGTCAGGTAATTCCCTTTTTGAGATTTTTCCTTTTACTTTTATCCCTCTGGTTTCAAGAACCTTTTTTAAAGCAGTAGCTGTGTGGAGAGCAGGATTTTCAATATGCCTCACGAAAGTCTTGCCAGAAGACTCTTTGCTAATCTCGCCTCTTAATACAAGATAGTTCCTGCCTCCTATAATTTTTCTCTCTACACGAAGACTATCTTTATATCCTGTAACTGCATCATTAATTGCTCCGACAAAATTTGACCTTGGGTATAATATAAACTTTACTTCTTTGCCGGGTTTCTCGGCTGGTTTTATGAATATTCGGACGCAATTATTGTTAAGTGAGAGAGCCGAGATTCGTGCATTAAATCCAAATGCCTCGGGTTCTTCAACCCATCCTTCTCCTATTTCTTGTTGGTCAAAGTATGAATCATCGCAAATGATATTCTCAATTCTTTTTATC
The DNA here is from genome assembly GCA_030605695.1 of bacterium. Taxonomy (GTDB): domain Bacteria; phylum Hydrothermota; class UBA3073; order JACQXS01; family JACQXS01; genus JAGMCN01. Next base: position 6,092 of record JAUWHX010000006.1, read on the forward strand.
CCCTTTTCTATTATTTTGTCTGCAATTTCCTGAAGGTCTTGGGTTTGGAGACTTGGGTCTCCATAACCTTTAATATATAGGTTTTTGGAGTCAAAGAAAATTTCTGTTTTAAATCGGTATTCTGGCTTAAGCAAGGATAGTGCGGCTAAGGAAATAATAATCTTGGCACCTGACGCAGGGACAAAAAGCTTTTCTGCATTATTAGAATAAAGAACTTTCTTGTCTTTGGTTTCAACAATTTCAATCCCTATAGTTGCTGGTTTAAGAACAGGACTCTGTAAAACAGAATCTACCTTTTCTTTAAATAATTTGCTTTCCTCTGCATTTAGAATAGATGAGAAGACAAGAATTACGAGTATTAAAACTTTTCTCATTTTATTCAAGTTTTTCATATTAACTCTTGAAGAAGCAAATTAAATAAAACTACTACTTATCAAATTCTTTCACTACAATAATGCTGAGTGAAAAACTTCGGTTATCTCGAAGTATCTACTATCTTTATTTTTTTCTCTTCATTTTTCTCCTTGTTTTTCTGTTTTCCCGGGGGTTTCTTCAACAAAACATATATCAGCGCCGTGTACATAAGTTAAGCTTCTATCTATTTTCCATTGTTTCGGCTTATTTTGTCTAATCCCAATGCAAATACGGCATTTTCCCTTTTGTGTTTTGGGTTTCTGCTCCGTCGCATATATTTTTAATTCCTTATATTGACATATAGGTACTCCTTTAATTTTTTGTGGCATGTTTACCTCCTTCTATCAATTAAAATAACTGCTAATTAACTTAGTTCCCCAAATCTTAATATATCCTAAAGAGCAAAGTATGTCAAATCTTTTTTCTTTGAGGGTTATTTAATGATTTTACACACTTGCCTCAAGGTTTGGGATGTGGGATGAGGCACAGAAATTCAAGAGGAGTGGTGCCTGTGTTTTTAAACTGGTGTAATGTATTCGGTGGGACAAATACGCAGTAATCTTTTTCAAACTTATATTCTTTGCCTTCATATACAAGAATTCCTTCACCTTCCAGAATATATGCTTCGTGTTCATAAGGATGAGTATGTAATGGAGAGTAACCTCCTGGTTCAAGTTCAAACATTCTCATAGCAAAATTAGGAGCTCTATCAGCTTGAGAAATAAGCCATCGGACAGTTGCTCCTTTTGCTCCTTCCATTTTTACCTGTTCTACTTTTATATCAAGAGAACTGCGAACTTTCATATTTTCTCCTCTCTAAAATATGTGCAGGATTACCACGAATATCGGGCTGTATAAGTGAGTTTCTCCTTCTTATTCTTTGGAACCTTTATATTGAACTCTATTGTATTTGCATCTTTTTTCTCGTACTTGTGAGAGTTCTTTTTAATCTCCCAGTAGCCATATAGTCTTTCTACTACTTTCACTGTAATTCCTTCTTTTTTGTGGTTCCTGAGTTCTATCTCTATATCCTCTTCTCTCACCCTATCTGTGATTTTCCGTCTGTTCACTACTTTTCTCTCGCCTATGATATCAAAAGCATCGCCGATATAGAGTCTTACTTTCTCATCGCGTGGAGTGTGCTTGATTTCGTCTTCTCCAACAAATACAAGAGATTTATCAATATCCTCCTTATACACTCTCACTTTGCCCATTGGGAGAGGGATTCCAAGTCCCGCATCCTTTGAGTTTTTAAATTCAAGCTTAACCTTTGCATTTTTCCCACCTTCATAGATATAAAGTTTCTTTGTCTTTACTTGTGTGGGGTCCACAAATCTAATTTGTTTTTCCTGATTGTCCTTTACAGTGGTAATGCCTTGCAAATCATAAATATGGTACTCAAAGAAAGCCCTTTCCTCAAATCTTGGTATAGTAGTTCCAGGAGCTCCCACTGTGTATTTTCTTCTCCTGCTCTCTTCTAATTTTTTCTTCGGGATCCGATGGACTTCACCTGCTACGAGCTTAAGTTTTGCATCCTTATAGGCAGCGCCAGACTTATTATCTATTGTTACCCAGCCTGAGAAGTCCATACTGCCGTTAGTTGTGATTCCAACATATTCTGCGTGCCAGTTTACCCCATCTGTAAGATAACTGAGTTCGCATTTTTTCTTGCCTGGCTGTTTTGCCTCGACAAGCCATACAAGTGTAGGAGTAGTTATAAGTCCTTCAGGGAGCTCAGGGAGCTGGGTTCTTGTGAGCTCTTTTTGTTGCAAGATAGTAACGCCTTCCTTTGTAGAGAGAGTGATAGTTTGGGAATCAAAAGCCAGTAATTTCCCTTTTTTGATGCTTCCATCCTTTGGGAAAACTTCTACACTTTTGTTCAGGTATTTTGTGAGCAACTTAGATGAGCTTATGAGGTCGTATTCGTAGTTTTGCTCAAGAATGTTCACTCCCTTTGCCTTGAATCCCAGAGATGTGGGGTCTATCTGGCTTGCCACATCTGTAACATATACAGTATTTACTCCTTTTTTAAGTTGGAAAGTTCTAACATCTTTCACAAGTCCCAGATTGTTATTATAGACAGTAAGATTTATCTGTCCAGCCAATAGGATAAAAAATATATTCATAATACTCCTTTCTTGTCAATACTTATTTTTCGGTGAATTTCTATGTAGGTTAGTTTCCCTTAAACAACTTCCTAATAATATTGAGATTGATGAATAAACCTTTTAACTCTTAACGCGTTTTTCTGAATTTCTGTCTTATTCTGTAGTAGTTGGTGGTGGAGTTGGTGATGGTGGAGTAACTTCTGGGCTATCTTTTTCTTCTTTTTTGCATCCATTCATTTTTCTGTATATCTCGTGAAGATAACAAACGATAGCAATGAGGAACCAAGAGTTGGCAAAATGGATAAAATGACTTGGCCATATGTTAAGTATTGCCCCAAAAATATCAGTTACTACCACCATAATGAGAGATATGATGCCAATATAAAAGGCAACTGTTGCTGATACTGCTCTTTTCATAATACACCTCCTTATCTTTAAATTACTATGAAATTTCTAAAAGTCAAGATGTTTTTATAAAAAAATCCGAAAAGAGGTTATAGTATTTTGCTTGATAAAGGAAAAATACTTCTTGACAGAAAAGTAAAATTAAACTATATATTATATGAGGAGGTGGATTATGGAAGAAAAAATGCGTATCCTTAAGTTACTTGAAGATGGTAAAATAAATGCAGAAGAGGCGGTGAAGCTCCTTGAAGCATTGAGAGAGACGGAATCCCCAGAGAGAGCTGTTATAATGAAGGGAGTAATTAAAGGAATTGGCGAGACAATGGAGTCGGTAGCTACCATTATGAAAGAGGTTTCGGTCACGGTAGCAGATAAGATAAGAGAAAAAACAAAAGAAACGGCAGAGAAAAT
>JAUWHX010000023.1 GCA_030605695.1 bacterium
AGAACACCGGGATTAAGAAAATAGAATGGGATACAAAGAATATTCCAGCCGGAGTTTACTTCTGTCGTCTTACGATTGAGAACTCCGAAACTATTCGAAGAATCCTGTGGACAAGAAAGGTCTTGCTGGTGAAGTAATTACCAAAACATTTTGTGTTATGTCTTATGTATAATTTACTGAACAGGAGGTATGTTATGAAAAAGTGGTTGTTTGTAGTAATAGGAGCGATAATATCGCTCGGATATGTAGGCAGTGCGGAAGCTGATAAAGCTTTCTTGAAAGCCCTTCAAGATACACTTGCGAAACTTGGAAATCCGTGGATTGCTGGTGAAACTGAGCTTTCTGATTTACCTCTTGAAGAGAAGCGAAGAATGTGTGGGTTTCTACCAATGCCTGAAGGGGAATGGGGTCCTGCTCCCCAAATAATAGAGAAGCCGTTATCAAAAAATCCACCTCCTCCTACCTGGGACTGGCGAAATAAGGATGGGAAAAACTGGATGACATCTGTTAAAAACCAAAATCCCTGTGAAACTTGCTGGGCTTTTGCAATGTGTAGTGCGATGGAAGCTCTAATAAAAATCCAAAATAATACACCTGATAGTAATGTTAATCTCTCAGAGCAATTCTTGCAATCTTGTAACACTAAAGGTTATAGCTGTATGGGTGGAGGAAATTTTACGGTATTTGATGATGTAAAAAACTTTGGTGTATGTGATGAAGCTTGTTTCCCATATGCAGGGAGAAATAAGCCATGCGAGAATAGATGTTCTGATTGGCAGGACAGAGTGGTAAGGGTTTCAAGTTACAGAGAATACTATTCCCCAGATGTAAGTGATGGCCAAAAGAAAGAGTGGATAATGGAAGGTCCTATAGCTGTTGCTGTAGATGCAAAAGAAGATTTCTTCTATTACAAAGGCGGTGTTTATGAGCCCATTCTGGGAGAGAAGTTTAACCATGCAGTCTGCTGTTTAGGATGGACTTCAAGTAGCAACTGGATATGTAAGAATTCCTATGGTTCGGTTATGTCCTGGCCTATCTTTAGTGTGGTTGGACGGCCATGCTGGATAAAGATGGATCTGGGAACTCCAATAATATGGACAACCGATTCTCTTAACTTTGTTTTTGGAGCGAAAGGAGTATTTTCTCCAAATCCTTCAATTCCTTGTTCAGATTTAGACAAAACCTCCTCGTCTGCGAATCTAGAGTCTATTCTTCATAGGGGAGAACATATCTTGAGACCTTCACAAATTAAAAATACTAACGAATTTTCTAAAGATGAAAATACCCTTCAATATGACGATCCGGCAGAGGGCTTGCAGGTTTGGTATGGTCGGAATTATTTTGGTGTGAGATTTACGCCTCCTCTACAATGTAAGGTTGTAGCAGGACTTAGTGGGAGAGTGACGGCGACACAAGCTAAAAACGACAGACTTATCGTTAGAGATGATGCAAGTGGGAATCCAGGCACAACAATAGAAGAAGTTCCTTATACCACTCAAACCGATACATTAGTCATCTGGTATCGTCAAAATCTTTCTACCTCTTACTCTGATGACAATGACTTCTGGTTGACTTATTACATGGAAACCGATACTACTACTGATTCCTACTCTGTTAGTGATGCAATTGGAGGAAGTAGAAGCTATCATAGTGCAAATGGAAGCAGTTGGGATCAGCACTCGGCTGACTTCTTGATGAGAGCTATTGTGACATATGAAGGTGGGTACGCTGGTTCAGGCACAATAGGGGTCAAGAATATAGGAGAGGGAACTCTTGCAGTGAGTAATGTGAATGCAAGCGGAGGCTCCGGTTGGATTGCCTCCATTTCTCCCACAAGCTTTAATGTATCTGTAGGTGACTCTGTTGGCATAGAAGTAATTATAGATACTTCAGGACTCCAAAAAGATGTTCTTTATACGGATAAGATTGTCGTGACATCTAATTCTGGAAAAACAGAAAATAGGGTTCCTGTATCGCTCTTTATCAATAGCCAAGGTATAGCCGAAGAGAAGGAGTCTATGTTAGCAACGTTTAAACTCTCTCCTAATCCATTTAGAGATAAAGTCGGTATATCTTACTTTGTGTCAGAGAGGGCTTATGTAAAGCTTGTTGCCTGCGATATTGCCGGCAGAGAAGTTGCAAAGATAGTTGACAGGATTGAGGATTCAGGAGTTAAAAAGATAGACTGGAATACAAAGAATATTCCCTCTGGAGTTTACTTCTGTCGTCTTGCAGTTGGAAACTCTGAGAGCACGAAAAAGGTCCTGCTGATAAGATAGCCAGTAGAAAAGTATAATATAGGCAGGAGGTGTGTTATAAGAAAATGGTTGTGTATATTTATAGGAGTGATAATATCGCTCGGATATGTAGGCAGTGCGGAAGCTGATAAAGCTTTCTTGAAAGCCCTTCAAGATACACTTGCGAAACTTGGAAATCCGTGGATTGCTGGTGAAACTGATCTTTCCGACCTACCTCTTGAAGAAAAACGAAAACTGTGTGGGTTTCTACCAATGCCTGAAAGAGAATGGGGCCCTGCTCCCAAAATAATAGAGAAGCCGTTATCAAAAAATCCACCACCTGCATCGTGGGACTGGCGAGATAAGGACGGAAAAAACTGGATGACACCTGTTAAAAATCAAAATCCCTGCGGGAATTGTTGGGCTTTTGCAATGTGCAGTGCTATGGAATCCGTGTTGAAAGTTCAGAATAATACACCTGATGAAACTCCCAATCTCTCAGAACAATTCTTAACATCTTGTAACACTAAAGGTTATAGCTGTTATGGCGGAGGGCAATTTACAGTATTTGCTGATGTAAAGAATTTTGGTGTATGTGATGAGGCTTGTTTCCCATATACAGCAAGTGATAAACCATGCGACAATAGATGTGCTAATTGGCAGGACAGAGTAGTAAGAGTTAAGAGTTACAGAGTTAATTATTCCTTCGATGTAAGTGATGACCAGAAGAAAGAGTGGATAATGGAAGGCCCAATGTGTGTTGCTGTAGATGCAAAAGAAGATTTCTTCTATTACAAAGGCGGTGTTTATGAGCCCATTCTGGGAGAGAAGTTTAACCATGCAGTCTGTTGTATAGGATGGACTTCAAGTGGTAGGTGGATATGTAAAAATTCTTGGGGTTCAACGAGCCCCTGGCCTACTTTTAGTGTGATTACAGAGCCGTGCTGGGTGAAAATGGAATCTGCCGGAACTCCAGTAATATGGACAAGTGATTCTCTTAACTTTGTTTTTGAATTGAAAGGAGTATTTTCTCCAAGTTCTTCAATTCCTTGTTCAGATTCAGACAAGACTTCCTCGTCTGCAAATCTGGACGCTATTCTTCTTGGGGGAGAACATATCTTAAAACCTTCACAAATTAAAAATATTATCGAATTTTCTAAAAGTGAAGATACCCTTCTATATGACGATCACGAGGAAGGCTTGAATGGTTGGTCTGGTGCGAATTATTTTGGTGTGAGATTTACGCCTCCTCTACAATGTAAGGTTATAGCAGGACTTAGTGGGAGACTCACGGAAACAGAAGCTAAAAACGATAGACTTATAGTCCGAGATGATGCAGGTGGGAAGCCAGGCACAACGATAGAGGAAGTTCCTTATACCACTCGAACCAGTGACTCGGTCATCTGGTATCGTCAATATCTTTCTACCCCTTACTCTGATGACAATGACTTTTGGTTAACTTATTATGCAGAAACTGATGCTACTACTGAATCCCGCTTTGTTAGTGATGGGAGCGGGGGGAGTAGAAGCTATTATAGTGAAGATGATGGAAATAATTGGATTCAACACTCGGCTGACCTCTTGATAAGGGCTATTGTGACATATGGGGGTGGATATGCTGGTTCAGACATAATTTGGGTCAAGAATATAGGAGGAGGAACTCTTGTGGCGAGCAATGTAAACGCAGCCGGAAGTTCCAATTGGATTGCTTTCATAATCCCCACAAGCTTTAATGTACATGCAGGTGACTCTGCTGGTATAGAAATAATTGTAGATACTTCAGGACTTCAAACAAATGTTCCATATACGGACGAGATTGTTATAACATCTAATTCCGGGAAAACGGAAACCAGAATCCCTATATCGCTCTTTATTAATAGCCACGGCATAGCTGAAGAGAAAGAGTCTATGTTGACAACATTTAAACTCTTTCCTAATCCATTTAGAGATAAAGTCAGTATATCTTACTTTGTGCCAGAAAAAGCAAATGTGAAACTTGTTGTCCGTGATAGTGCTGGCAGAGAGGTTGCAAAGATAATTGACAGGATTGAGGATTCAGGAGTTAAAAAGATAGACTGGAATACAAAGAATATTCCCTCTGGAGTTTACTTCTGTCGTCTTGCGATTGAGAACTCTGAAACTATTCGAAGAATCCTGTGGACAAGAAAGGTCCTGCTGGTAAAATAGCCAGTAGAAAAGTATAATATAGGTAGGAGGTGTGTTATGAAAAAGTGGTTATGTGTATTTATAGGAGCGATAATATCGCTCGGATATGTGGGTAGCGCGGAAGCTGACAAAGCTTTCCTGAAAGCACTTCAGGATACGCTTGCAAAACTGGGAAACCCGTGGATTGCTGGTGAAACTGAGCTTTCCGACTTACCTATTGAAGAGAAACGAAAAATGTTCGGGTTTCTGCCAATGCCTGAAAGAGAATGGGGTTCTGATTTAGAAGAGGTAAGGAGACCGTCATCAAAAAATCCACCGCCTGCATCGTGGGATTGGCGAGATAAGGACGGAAAAAACTGGATGACACCTGTTAAAAACCAACAGCTACCTCCACCAGGCTGTGGAGCTTGTTGGGCATTTGGGATAGTTAGTGCGATGGAAGCACGAATAAAAATCATAAAGAATACTCCTACTAAGGATCCTGATCTATCAGAGCAATTCTTATTATCCTGTAACACTCAAGGTCATAATTGTAATGGAGGGAATTACAGTGCATTTATTGATGTAAAAAGAGATGGTATCCCAGATGATGATTGTTTTCTATATGTGGCAAGTAAAGTGCCATGCAGTAACAGCTGTGATGATTGGCGAGACAGAGCAATAAAGGTTACGAGTTACAGGACAAATTATTACATAGATGTAAGTGATGAGCAAAAGAAAGAGTGGATAATGGAGGGTCCTATAGCCTGCGCTATAGCTGTAAAAGAAGACTTCTTCTATTATAAAGGCGGAATTTATGAACCTATTCTGGGAGAAAAGGCTGACCATGGGGTCTGCTGTTTAGGATGGACTTCAAGTGGCAACTGGATATGCAAAAATTCTTGGGGTCCAAATCAAGCCTGGCCCATTATGAGCAAAATTGAATGGCCAACATGGTGTAAGCCAGCTGTTGTACCTGATACTGGAACTCCAATAATATGGACAACCGATTCTTTTAGCTTTGTTTTCGGGCAAAAGCAAAAAGGATTGTGTTTTCTAAATCCACCTCCTTCAATTTCTTCGGTTTCGGAAGAAGTATCTTCATCTTTTAATTTGGGTTCCGTACTTCTTGAAGGAGAGCATATCTTGGAGCCTTCTTTGGTTGGTACTCCGAAATCAAGCAAAGATACTATTTCTTATGATACTCCCACGAACACACCAAGTCCTTTGTATCGTAGGACGGGTGATGGTACGATGTATTGGGGTGTTAGATTTACACCTCTTCAAGAATGTAGGGTGTTAGCAGCACTCCATATGACATGTACGATGACATCCAGAGAGCAGAAACTTAGTGTACGAGATGATGTCAGTGGAAAGCCAGGAAATGCGATAGAGGAGATTACTTACGACACTGAACCCGGTGTGATGTGGAGTCGTCAGGACCTTTCTACTCCTTACAGTGATGCTGATGACTTCTGGTTAACTTATTATGGACAAACAAGTGATCAAGAGCCCGAAGCTTACGTTGCCTTTGACGAAGATGGAGGAGGTGAAAGAAGCTTTCTTAGCGTTGGTGGAAGTACGTGGATGAATATTGTAGACGCAGGATTCAGTGGTGACTTTGCGATAAGGGCTATTGTAACTTATGAGGGAGGATATGCTGGATCAGGTATAATATGGGTTGAAAATATAGGAGCTGGAAAACTTACAGTGAGTGATGTGCATTCAGATGGAGGTTCTAGTTGGATTTTCTCCTTAGGTCCCACAAGCTTCGATACATATCCTGGTGACTCTGCTGGTATAGAAGTATGCATAGATACTTCAGGACTCCAAACAGATGTTCTATATACGGACGTGATTGTTATAATATCTAATTCTAATAATGTCACAACAGAAAACAGAGTTCCTATATCGCTCTTTATTAATAGCCACGGCATAGCTGAAGAGAAAGAATCTATGTTAGCAACATTTAAACTCTCTCCTAATCCATTTAGAGGCAAAGTCGGTATATCTTATTTTGTGCCAGAGAAAGCTAATGTGAAACTCGTTGTATGTGATATTGCCGGCAGAGAAGTTGCAAAGATAGTTGACAGGGTTGAAAATACAGGAATCAAGAAAATAGAATGGGATACAAAGGATATTCCATCCGGAGTTTATTTCTGTCGTCTCATGACTGGAAACTCTGAAACTACGAAGAAAATCCTGCTGGTAAGATAATTCAGTGAAAAGATGTAATATAGTTGTTTAATATGAATGTAGCATACTTTGTTTTAGCAAAATACTGATTGGAGGAAATATGCAAAGGTTAATGTGCAAATCTAAGGTTTATGGACTTCAGATTACCAGTAAGGATTTAAAGTGTGGTGGGTCTATTGAATTGCCACTTGAGGTACTTGACAAGGCAGATATTTTGCCGGGCGAGATTGTTCTTGTTGTCAATACCTGTAATGGAGCAAGGTTTAATACTTATGTAATAAAGGGTAAGCCCGGACAGTGTGGTCTCCTGGGTGGAGCCGCAAGACTTGGAGAAGTAGGAGATAAAGTACTTGTTATATCTTATGGATGGATGAATACAGAAGAAGCGAGAATGCATACTCCCAAAATGGTGGCAGTGGATGAGACGAACAATGTAAAATAGAAAGTTTTTAGATTATGAATATAATGATGCAGCCAATAGGAATAATACATTCTTCTTATAAAGAAGCTAAAGATATTCCTATTCAGGGAGTTTTTAAAGACAAGACAGAAGCGTGGATTGAGTTAAAAGATAGATATTCAGATGGCTTAAAAGATTTGGATGGATTCAGTCATGCTATAATAATATACTATTTTCATAAGTCAGATAGAGAAGATATGAGAGGAATACCATTTCTTGAACAAGATAAACATGGAATATTTGCTATAAGGAGTCCTCACCGTCCAAACCATATAGGATTTTCTATTGTAAAAATCAATAACATAGAAGGAAACAAATTATATTTCACCGAAGTAGATGTGTTGGATAAAACCCCTGTTCTTGATATCAAACCCTATGTTAAGCATTTTGATAGCAGGGACAATGTTATTTCTGGCTGGTTAGATAAGCACTTCAAGAATGGAAACGTTCCAGACAAAACTGTTATAAAATAATAAAGGGAAGAAATACGACAAAAGAATTGATGTTGTCAAGTTCTGCATTTGCGCTCTTTGTGGTTGGAACGATACATAAATTTAAGACATTAAAGATGGCAGGAGTTGCTATTCTTGCTACAGTATTGGCAAGCAAAGTTGGCAAAAGAAATCTCAGAAGATTAATTCTAATGATACTGCTCTTTTTAGTTTCGGCTTGCTGGAAAGCAAAATCTTGTTTCTCACAAAACTGGTCTTCTCCTATGAGAGTGAGCCCTGAAAGTACTGAAGCTTATGGTCCTCAACTTGTTGTTGATCGTGAGGGGAGAGTGTGGTGTGGCTGGAGTGGACTCCATGGAGTATATACAAGTTACTATGAAAATAATACTTGGTCAACTCCCGAGGAGGCTATACCGGAAAGTATTTACACGGCAGGATGGGGTGGAATCACTGTAGATACGGCAATTAGAGTTTGGGTGGTAACAAGCAATGATGTACGGTGTTTTGTGGCTTACAGGGAAAATAACGAATGGTCAAATGTAGATACGGTTCCATATCACGGTTTTTTTCCTCATTGTATTGCAGATAGCTCAGGTAATTTTTGGGTAGCATTTATCAATGGATGGGAAGTCTTCTCATGTTATTATAATGATGCTGAAGGTTGGTCCGATACAATGCGTGTTAGCCCTACCAATGATAGCAGTCTCATCGGTTTCTCCGTACAAGATATGACTATAGATGCAGATGGAAAACCGTGGTGTCTCTTTCAGGGAAGTGGAGACACAGGTTATGTCTATGTAACTTCCTATGATGGGGAAAAGTGGAATCCGCCTATATTTACTGTTCAGATGCCATGGGAAGATAAATTAAGAGGAGTTGGAATACACGCAAACTATGATGGCTCAATTTGGGTTGTATGGAAAGAAAATATGCGTCTTCATATTTCCAAATATATGGATTCTCAATGGTCTGATATTAAAGAAATAGACGATGTGTCGAGTGGGTCCGATTTAATTTCTGACTTGCAGAATAAGGTGTGGTGTTTCTGGGTTCATTATCCTTCCCCATATCCGTTGCTTTATTCTATCTGGAATGGTAACGAGTGGTCACCTGCCAAAGTTGTAGACAGTCTAGGAGGTGTGTCCTATACGGCAGTGTACGACTCTCACAGAGACAGAATCTGGCTCGCATGGGAATCCACACGTGAGGGTTATCCTGCGGCTTACACAATGTATACTAAAGCTACAAGTATTGAGGAGAATAAGAACACCGGAGTTTTAAAATTAAGGCTCTTTGAAAATACTCCTAACCCCTTTTGGGAGAATACACAAATTCAGTATCAAATATCAAAACCAGCCCAGATTACTTTAAAAATATATAGTGTATCAGGACAATTAGTCAAAACTCTTGTAAATAAAAAAGAGATGATATCTGACATACATAAAACTTATTGGAAGGGACAAGATAATGCAGGAAACGAGGTTCCTTCAGGAATTTACTTCTGCACAGTTGAAACAAAGGACTTTAGCCAAACAAAAAAATTAGTGTTTCTTAACTATTAAAGAAGTGGCTGGAACGATACATATTATTTCTAAAAGCTTCAATGTTTCAATAATCCTAATAAGTTCTACGGCGTAATATCCCTTACCTCTGTCGTCAAAACACAACTTTTTTCAAAAAAACACTTGACAAGCTTTTATCCTGTTTTATATATTATAATGAGCATATGCTCATTATATAATGGGAAGGAATAGGAGGCATAGATGGGTTTATGGCACTCCTGTAGTGAATTTCTTTGGGCCGAGGGGGGTATCAATTGATGATTTGGCGCAAATTAATCTTAATGTTGAGGAGCTTGAGGCAATAAAGTGGGCTGATTTTGAGGGGCTTTATCAGGAGGAAGCGGCAAGGAAGATGAATATTTCGCGTCAAACTTTTGGCAGGATATTAGAGGAAGCACACAAAAAAATTGCGGAGTGTCTTGTTCAAGGAAAAGCTTTAAGAATAGACGGAGGCAATTATGTTATGATACAAAAAGGATTTAAGTGTTATGGCTGTGGTTATACTTGGGGAGTCCCTCGTAGAGTTCCGAGACCCCCGGTATGTCCACAATGTGAGAGTGCTAATATTCATAGAAGTAATATTCATAGAGGTTTTGGCAGACAAAATTTAATAAAAGGAGGTGATTAAAATGCCAGGAGGAGATAGAACAGGACCTTCAGGTATGGGTCCAATGACAGGTAGAGGTGCTGGTTATGGTGCAGGTTATTCTGTGCCAGGATATATGAATCCAATCCCAGGTAGAGGTTGGGGAAGAGGATTTGGTAGAGGTGGTGGATTTGGCAGAGGACGAGGCTGGGGGAGAGGATTTTATGGTTATCCACCGGCTTATCCGCCCTACGCAGCTTATCCATCGGTTCCTTATGCACCACCACAAACACCTGGAGATGAAAGAGCTTTTTTGAAAGATGAACTTGCTGGGCTTGAGGAAGAAATGAAGGCTATCAAGTCTCGCATGAGTGAGTTGGAGAAAGAGGAAAAAAAGTAAAGAAAAATCTAAGGGGGAAGACTTTTTATTTTCTTCCCCCTCAGGAAAGGAGCATACTATGAAAGTTGCAATATCATCACAAGGGGATAATCTTGATTCCCAAGTTGATGCACGATTTGGAAGATGTAACTACTTTATTATTATTGATTCTGAGACAGGAGAGTTTGAAGCTGTTTCTAATCAAGCTTCAGGAGCTATGGGAGGAGCAGGAATTCAGTCAGCTCAGACAGTTGCTGGTAAAGATGTAAAAGCAATAATTACCGGCAATGTGGGACCTAATGCTTTTCAAACTCTTAAGGCGACGGACATAAAGATATATGGAGTCGCCTCTGGAACAGCAAGAGAAGCGATAGAAAAATATAAAAAGGGTGAATTGCAGGAGTTTTCTGATTCCTCTGTGCCAGGACATTTTGGAATGGGGAAATTATAAGGGGGTGTAAAATGCCAAGAGGTGATGGAACAGGTCCTAGAGGACAGGGACCGGGAACAGGTAGAGGACAGGGACGCATGGCTGGAAATCCACAAGGTGGTATGGGAATCGGGACCCCTCGTGGAATGGGTGGAGGATTAGGTAGGAACAGTGGAAGTGGCAGGGGTTTGGGTCCCAGTGATGATTGTGTATGCCCATCTTGTGGGACTAAAGTTTCTCATCAGGCAGGAAGTCCTTGTAATGAGATAAATTGTCCTAAATGTGGTGCTAAAATGACGAGATAATAGAAAGGAGTAACGATGCCACTCTATTCTTATAAATGCAAAGATTGTGGAGAAGAGTTTGACTATCTGGTATTTGGAAAGAGTGACGAAGAAGAACTGAAATGCCAGAAATGCGGCAGTAAGAATCTTGAGAGACTTCTATCCACTTTTGGTATGGGAGGCAGTTCCAGTGGTAGTTCTGGATGTGCAACTCCAACTTGACCAGTAACAGGTAGATAGGGTTAGTTAACCCTTGAGAGAGTGAAATAATACCTGTAAATCAATAACTTGGGAAGATGAAAATTACAGTTATTTTTGATAATTATCCTTGTAAAGAGGGACTTACCCCTGATTGGGGATTTTCATGCTTAATTCAGGAGACCGAGAAGACTATACTTTTTGACACAGGAGCTGATGGCAATATCCTGCTGTCAAATATGAATCAACTTGGTATAGACCCAAAAATTGTTGACATAGTTTTTCTCTCGCATGAACATTGGGACCATACAGGTGGATTAAGTGCTTTTCTTGGCAAAAATTCGGATTGCACTCTCTATCTTCCAAAATCTTTCAGCACGAGGTTTGGGGCAAGAAACTATAAGGAAGTAAGTGAGTCAATAGAGATTTGTAAAGATGTTCATTCAACTGGCGAGCTTGGCACCGGGATGAAAGAGCAATCTTTAGTCTTAAAAACAGAGAAAGGATTAGTAGTAATTACAGGTTGTGCTCATCCTGGAATTGTTAATATCCTTGAGAGAGTGAAAGAAATATTTAAGCAGAAGATATATCTTGTGATAGGAGGTTTTCATCTTCTCGATTGTTCTGACAGTGAAATCCAAAAGATAATAAGTGATTTTAAAAGTTTAGATGTAAAGCTTGCAGGTCCCTCACATTGCAGTGGAGATAGAACTATAAAATTGTTCAACAGAGAATACAGGGATAACTTTGTCCGTCTTGGAGTAGGCAGAAGCTTATCCACAGATTGCACAGATCAGGAAATATGAAAGTATAAACACGAATAGCACAAACATAGACAAATTACACTAATTTCTTATTTTGTAAATTTCTTTATGTTATTCGTGTTTATTCGCTCAATTTGTGTCATTCGTGGTTTGTTTTTTCTTGATAGAGTATGATAATTTCAGTTGCATCAGGTAAGGGTGGGACAGGAAAGACAATAATAGCTACAAATCTTGCCCTTTCGTTGAATAAGAATATTCAGTTCTTGGACTGTGATGTAGAAGAGCCAAATGCCTATCTCTTTTTGAATCCCAAAATTAGCAAAACTGAACCTGTTGGCATTCCATTTCCCGTAGTTGATGAGAAGAAATGCAACTACTGTGGCAAGTGTGCGGAAGTTTGTGCGTATAATGCTATTGCTGTAGTTAAGAATAAAGTGCTCATATTTCCAGAGCTTTGTCATGGTTGTGGTGGATGTTCATTTCTCTGTCCCCAGAATGCTATATCCGAAGTAAATAAGCCAATAGGAGTAATTGAACAAGGAAAAGCAGGGCAAATTGATTTTGTTCATGGGATACTTAATGTTGGCGAGGCACTGCATACTCCTGTGGTAAGAGCGGTTAAGAATAAGATTAATAATTCAAAGACGACAATTATAGATGTAGCACCTGGCACGAGCTGTCCGGTAATTGAGGCAGTTAAGGGCACCGATTTTTGCATATTGGTAACCGAACCTACTCCTTTTGGGTTAAATGACCTGATATTAGCAGTTGAGATGCTTAGAAAACTCGGAGTTCCTTTTGGTGTAATAATAAATCGTGCTGATGTCGGAGATAAGAAAGTAGAAAAGTATTGTAAGGAAGAAAAAATTCCTGTTCTTATGCGTATCCCTCTGGACAGAGAAATTGCTGTGGCATATTCAAATGGTATCCCTTTTATTTTGCAGAAAAAGGAGTGGAAACCAAGATTTAAGAACCTGTATTCCAAAATCATAAAATTAACCGTAGGAACTAAGAAAGGGAGGCAAAAATGACGAACAATAATTTAATCTCTCGCCGAATAAGTAATATTCCTGCTTCAGCTATTCATGAGATGACCCGATTATCTGCAGAGGTCAGGGACCCTGCATTCTTATCCTGGGCCAAACCTACCTCTGATACACCTGATCATATAAAGGATGCGGCCTGTGAGGCAATCAAAAAGGGGCTTGTCGGAGGATATTCTGTAAATGCTGGACTATTAGAATTAAGGAAGGCAATTACCGACAAACTCAAAAGGGATAACAATATAGAAGCTAATTCTTCTGAAATACTGGTTACTGTTGGAGCGATTGAAGGCTTAAGTGCTGCTATTATGACTTTAGTTGATCCGGGAGATGAGGTAATACTTCCATCACCGAATTACTCTACTCATACCCGGCAAGTTATTATCGCATCAGGTGTCCCGGTTTTTGTGCCAACCATTGAAGGGAATGGGTTTCAACTTGATATTGATGGTATTAGGAAAGCTATTACTAACAAGACGAAAGCTATAATGTTTTGCACCCCAAGCAATCCAACTGGCGCAGTCTTTGAGGAAGATAAACTCCGTGAATTGGCAGAAATTGCTATAAAAAATAATCTTGCAGTCATCACAGACGAAGCTTACGAATATTTCACATTTGATGGTGCAAAGCACTTTAGTATAGCGTCAATTCCTGAGATGAAAGAACGGACAGTAAGTTGCTTTACATTTACAAAAACCTATGCAATGACAGGTTGGAGGGTTGGGTATGCAGTAGCTTCAACAGAGATAATAAAACAGATGAAAAAGGCACATATTCCATTTGCTATTTGTGCTCCAGTTGCTTCACAATATGCTGCACTTGCAGCTTTGCAGGGTCCACAGAATTGTGTTGAAGAGTTTAGACAAAAATATCTTTCTATGCGTGATTTGATGTGCAAAAGGCTTGATGAGTTATCAACAGTATTTGAGTATCATAAACCAATGGGTTCTTATCTTATGTTTCCCAAAATTTTGTTAAAAGAAGGAGCTGATTCAGAATCATTCTGCAAGAAACTTTTGCGGGAGGCAAGAGTATCAACTACTCCAGGAGTTGCCTTTGGGCCCACTGGCGAATCGCATCTCAGGATGTCATTCTGTGTGCCAAAAGAAACTATAAATAGAGCTTTTGATAGGATGGAGGAATACTTTTAAATGAAGCAAATAGTAGTCATTAGTGGCAAGGGAGGAACTGGCAAGACTATCATTACAGCAAGTTTTGCGTCTTTATCCAAAAACAAGGTAATGGCAGATTGTGATGTTGATGCCGCAGATTTGCATTTATTACTCCATCCTCGCATTAAAGAGAAGCACGAATTCAAAGGAGGAGGGAAAGCAATAATTGAGAAAGAAAAATGCGCTCAATGTGGTAAATGTGTGGAAGTCTGCCGATTTGACGCCATAAAAACTAACTCGCAACTCACAACTTGCAACTCACAACTCTATCATATTGAGCTACTTTCTTGTGAAGGATGTGGAATATGCTCCTATGTGTGTCCAGAAAAGGCAATAAGAATGGAAGAGGTGGTATCTGGAGAATGGTTCATCTCGGAGACTAAATATGGAGCGTTAGTGCATGCAAAAATGGGAATTGCAGAGGAGAATTCTGGCAAGCTTGTTACAGTGGTGAGAGAAAAT
>JAUWHX010000092.1 GCA_030605695.1 bacterium
AGTTCCGTTCCTTATCGCAAAAACTTCGCAAACGCTTAAATGACAATGAATTAGAACAGTCCTCATCTCCACATACTTTTTAATGCTAATGTTATAAATCTCACTGTATCCAAAAATGGTCTTATTTTGCTATTTTCATCCTGATATATGGTAGAAATTGGAACTTCACCTATTTTATAGCCCAATCTTGCCGCCTTTATTAAAATCTCTGATTCGGTCTGGAAATTGCAAGTTGTGAGAGAAATATTCCTTAAAACTTTCGTAGAGATTGCACGATACCCAGATTGTGTATCTTTTATTGTGCAGTGAGCAAGAAAGGAAACAACACAAGAAGTCGCAAGATTAGTAAGGTATCTAATAAGAGGCATATTCCAAGGCGAGCGTCTTCTTACACCCACTATTATATCTTCTCCTCCATTTTCTATCCTCTTGATGAACTTTGAAACTTCTTCCGGATTATGTTGCCCATCTCCATCAAGCGTGATTAAATAATCATACCCTTGTTCTATTGCATACTGGAATCCAGTCCGATGAGCTTGCCCTTTTCCCATATTTTGCTTATGTTTAAATAAAGTTACCCCTGCCTTTTCAGCAATCTCAGGTGTCCTGTCTATACTACCATCATCTATAACAATTATATCTTTTTTGTCGCCTGGCAAAGCTTGAATTAGTTTATTTATAGTTTTTTCCTCATTATAAACTGGAATAAGAAAACCAATCTTCATAAAATCAAATCACTAAATCCTAATCACTAAATCCTAAACAAATTCAAAATTCCAATGTTCCAAACTGTTTGGGATTTGGAGAATTGGAAAATTAGAGTTTGTTTAGAGTTTCGGATTTCGTATTTAGAATTTCTCTTCATAATGGGTTAAACAAAAACCATTGACTTGTATATTTTTTTACATACTTTTCCAGCACTCTTGCCCATTCTTCCACTCCATTCTTAATGGGCGGCTCAAAATAAACCCGATATTTCTCATTTTCCCTTACACAAAACGCTGGTACAATACTTGCTTGCGTTCGTCTTGCAAGCTCAAAAATCCCTTCGGGAAAAGAAAACGGCTTCCCAAAAAAGTTAGCTTCTTCGGTGGGACCTGAGTAAGCTCGGTCTCCAAGAGTAGCTACTACCTTGCCTTTCCTCAAAGCAAAAACTGCAGGAAACAATCTTTCTTCCACATAGACAACTTTCATTCCAACTGCCTCGCGCCTACCGGTAAAGAAATTTTTTATATATCTTGATACTTGTGGAAATGCAATTACTGTCGGAGAATAACCTAAAATCCCAAGCATTCCTGCTCCCAGTTCCCAATTGCCAAGATGTGCTGTGAGAACCAACACACCTTTTTCCTTTTTTAGAGCAGTATCAAGATATTCCTGATGCTCAATATCAAGCCAATCCGACAAATTTTCCTTGTTAAGCTTTGGAAGTATCAAAAACTCATAAATAATCTTTGCAAAATTCTCATAAATTCTCAGAACTAATTCCTTTGCCTCTGTAGAACTAATATTCTTATGAACCCTTTTTAAATTTGAGATTACTATCCTCCCCCTTTTTCCGTAAAATGTAAAATACCCAAAATTTGCTATCTTCTTCGCGGTAAATATAGCTAACTTCGGTGGCATTACATGCGACAAAAAAATAAACCCCCAATAAATAATCGCCATTACTTAGAAACTATCTTGAAATTTTGTATACCCCATACGTGACATTCAGGACAACCTACAGGTTCCCCAATCTTTGCATCTCCAACACAATTCTCTTTCACCCAATTTGGAATATCCGACTTATACTCCGGCTCATCAGTATTCGTTGCTACACAATAAGTATGGTCAGCAAATTGAAAAATCAGACTATCCCCTTCATACCCACAATTTCTGCATTTATATCGTTTCACTTTTATCCCAATTATAGTAAGTTTCCATTACCTCGTTATACATCTCAGTTTCAAGGTTTTCACTCCACTTATCTTTTTTTAACTTGGCACCCAGAACATTACCTAAATGCACTTGTGCGAAAATTAAAAACTTCCTTCGCTCAACAATATCTGGTGGATATGGAGCAATATCTGGTTTATTAACTCTAAGTTCATAGTCAATTTTTTCGAACTCTTGTTCAACTTGTTTTTTGGTCATTTTTTCACTCCCATTCAGGAAAACAACAATCTAAATTCACTATGTAGTTTCACGCTTATTTCTTGTTAAGATTGATTGCTTATAGCTTTAGTTGTATCAGCTTATTATCTATTTCCTCAAGACCATCGTATACTTTCGAAAAGTTATCTTTTGTTTTCGAAGGTGCAGCAATTTGAGAAGTTGTCTCTTTAAGATGTTTATGGGCATGTTTGTCTCTATCTACTTTTAAGCTTCCCAATACAGATTTCATAATGTGAAACTTTCTACTGTCAATACTGTTCTCAAGTTCTTCAACCTTGATTATTCCTATTGTCTTGATAAGCATATCTCTAAATTTTTCATAATTAAAGGTGTGGGTAAGTTTAATAACTGTCTTTTCAATATAGTCCTGATTAACACTCATTTTTAAGTGCCTGTTTGCACAGTTACGAATAATATAATCCATTGATTCTTCAATCCATCCACAAACTTCCAAAATTGCTAATTTAGAAACTAATTTAGGCCATTTGGGGTCAATTTTAGAAAATTCTGGATCATTGTAAAGTTGCTCTAATAAAAGGAGGATTTTAGAAATATCACTTTGAAGAATCATGTCAATTACCTGCAAATATTTCTTTTGCTACAAGTAGTCTATCTATAACTTTGCTTTTACCTGCTAAACCCTCGCTTAGGCTTTGTTCACTAAACTTCTCATGCTTTCGTAATTTGTTATACATAGAACGTACCAAATTCTTTGGTTTATGCTCAAGAGAGTCTAGATTAAATGATACTCCTACTAGTAAAGCTTCTAAGACAGTAATACTGAGCTTTTCATCAGGTTTGAAAATCTTTTCATAGATAATCTTAACCGTACGTTCAAAAAGTATTCTTTTTTCATTGAGAGATTTTGCATCTATATCTTTATTATCTCTCATATAATTACTCAAGAAACTTGCGAGCTTACCGTTGTAATCTTCGTACTTATTATTGAAAGTAAATAATCGCAAAATCAACTCTTGCTTAGTAAACCTATATCCTTCAGGGCTTTTCATTTTATTAATTTCCATCCATTGTTGATTTTTATCCAGTTCTTTCAAAAGCTTGTTGAAAGATCCACCATAAATGCAATTCCGAATTTCTTGGTTGTTGAGCTTCATACCTCCTGTATTGAGTCGGTGAAAAATTGTAAAGAGATACTCTGTATGGGGTTTCTTAGAATAATCACATCTTAATACAGTTATAGGCAGAGTTAAATTTTCAACACGAGTGTAGTATAAATGAAGAGGAGATTTTCTATCGATAAATTCAGAAATAGACTTTCCAGCAATTTTAGGATCAATGTCATCTAATTTGGAAAGAGTCCAATTTTTGTCAGATAGAAAACGAATTATAGTAGCCATACGTTGGAGACCATCAATTACTTGATATTTCTCTGTTTTATAATCTAAACTGAAGCACATACTTGGAATAGGCATTTTTTTTATAAGAGAATCTATAAATCTTGTTTGATCAGGACCTTTCCATACCTTTTCTCTCTCAAACTCAGGTTGAATATTAAGAACTCCTGGTTCTCCTTCTTTTGATTGTTGCATCCGATAAAGGTCTGCACAAGACCTGAGCTCATTGTAAGCAATTATGTCTGGTGGTGGTATTTTTGGGCTATCTTCTTCGTATAAAATGTTTTCTTCAGCTTCCTTGAGATTAATTGCCATAATTACCTCCTATAATCTAATACTTATTTGTGGTATAAATAGCTTTATTTTTCATCAATTAACTAATCTAAATCCTCTACATTTTACATCGGGGAGACTGGATTCGAACCAGCGACCCCCAGCCCCCCATGCTGGTGCGCTAACCAAGCTGCGCCACTCCCCGAAAATTCAAAAAACGTGATTCGTGTTGGTGGTTCGTGTCCGTGACAGTCTTTTCTACCACCACGAACCACGGTCACGACCCACGAAATAATTTGCATTTTAAGTTTTCAGTATTTCAAGTATCTCCTTCAAGCCCTGCTGAATCTCTTGTAGAATATTTTTGTCTGCCTCTCCCCCATCTACTTTTGGATGTACCTCCTCATTAGAAGAAGCTCCACCATTATTTTTTAACTTCTTCCTTGCTCCCTCAATACTGTAACGTTCTTCATAAAGTAATCTCTTGATAGAAGAAATTAAGTCTATCTCTTTTTTAGTATATGCTCTCCTGCCACCTTTTGTCTTCTTTGGATGAAGCTCCTTGAATTCCTCCTCCCAATACCTAAGAACAGGGGGCTTTACATCTATGAGCTTTGCCACCTCAGATATTGAGTAATAATACTTCACTTTCAACAAATACAATGAAACTTATCTTCTGTCAAGTGATTAGTTTTATCCCAAAGTAAACTAAAATCCCTCCGCATATTCTCGTGAAAATATCAAAAATCCTATGTTTCTGAGATATTAAACTTGGAACTCCTCCAGCCAAAACTCCTATCGGAATCAATGGAGTAAGGAATGTTCCTCCTCCAAAACATCCTCCATAAAAACTTGCTTCCATCAAACTTTTCGCTTCAAATGCAATATACGCAAGAACCCCAAACAACGGAATACAGGGAGCAAATCCTATAATAAGTCCCAAAAGAATCATTCCCTTTAAATTATTTTGGAGAGGATTTTTCATAAATCTCCTGCAAAATCTGTAATGAGGACTTTTATTAAAAATAAGCAGTGTCCCTAATATTATAATAATAACTCCTACGCCAAGATATATAAACCGACCGACTCCAGTCTCATAATAGTTTCTAATCACCATATGCCCTACCAAAAATGCTATATTTGCAAGAATTATACATACTACTACCCGCGTGAATGAGAAAACCAACACACTCAATAGTCCTCTCATCCATCCTTTTTGTGTTCCCGCAATGTAAGATGCAATTACTGGACTACAAAAAGCAAGACAAGGTCCCCATCCCAATACAATCCCCATAATAAATAAATCAGTGGAAACTTTCATTTCGTGAAATTCGTGGTTAAGAAAATCTATGAAATCTGTGGCTCTCTCATATTTAGATTCTTTTTGAACATTACTCGTCCGAACCTTCTAAAATCTTTTGTGCCTTCTCTACATCTTCCTCGTTCACCATTAATTTTACTCCTTTGATTAATTGAAACTGAGGATATATGCCTCCACAATCATCTGCAAATATAATTGCTGTAATACCATTAGCTTCAAGAGCACCCTTAGCAAGTTCAGCAGATTCCCTGCTATTGTAAGTCTGAATACAAACTAACTCTGACATAAGACATCCTCCTAAATCAAGATAAGCACAGATTTAAATCTTTAGTTGGAGTTTAATTTTATAATCTTTGCCTGCTCCATCTTTTAATTCTACCGAATAAACCCAATTCACGCTTTATTTTAGGCAAACTTTTAAGAGCTGCTTCTCTTCCTCTCTCCATCAAGAAATCTGCTTTTGAAAAATCAGACCAATGAACCTCATGAAAATCTGGAGATATTATTATATCAGCATTCACAAGATTCAATGAATTTAATCGGTGCTTCACAATCTCATCTACTCTTAAATTTATTTGAAATGCTGTTCGCAATTCCCCGACCTCACTAAGCTCTCCCATAAATGATGAACAAATTACAAAATCCGCTCCCATCTCCTTTACTGCTGAAGTTGGAAGTGTTGATGTAGCCCCACCATCCACTAATATCCCCAGAGAACTCTCAACCGATGGAAAAACCCCAGGGATTGAAGCAGATGCTCGCACCGCATCTCTAATTCGCCCTTCTCTTATAACTTTATCCTTTCCTTCTACTAAATCAATTGCTACTGCCGCAAACGGTATCTTAGTCTCAGAAATAAGAGCATCTCCAAACATCTTTTCTAAAATTTGGTTTAACTTATCTGCTTTAACTATATAAGGCTTTAAAAGACTCTTTGCATGTATATACTTTTCTTTTACAAAGTGCACAACATCACGAAATGGCTTTGGAAGTTCAGCATTTCCAAATAAATTAAAGCCTATATTTTTAAGTTCCGGAGATTCTAATATCTCTTTTGTAATCTCTTTTAGTTTTTTAGCATCTTTATATAAAGCATAATATCCGCCAATCACTGCTCCAATTGATGTCCCTGCAATAAAATGAATTGGTATCTTTTCTTCTTCCAGCACTTCAAGCACACCAATATGTGCAAGTCCATGCGAGCTTCCTCCTCCAAGTGCAAGTCCAACTTTCATATCAAATCTTTATATCCTGAGTTCGCAACTTCGTCAATATTTTTCTTGACTTTCAAGACTAATCGTGTAAATTGAAAGTATGAAGAAAAAAACTTGGATATTTGCTACAACACTTCTTGTTATTGCTCTCGGTATTATTCTTTGGAGTACACCAAGAATTCTCAATATGGCATTTGAAAAATCAACAAGGATGCTTGAGAGAAGTTTCATTGAGAAAGCTTCTCCAGAATATTCATCAAGAATTCATAATGACTTTGACAGTTTCATCCTTGCATTTAAGAAGAATAAGCTCAAGAGAGAAGATTTGAAAAAACTATCAGAGCTAATAAAATCTGCAAATGAGGATAAAGAACTTGTTCAGCAAGAAATAGATGAAATATTAGAGTTCATTGAAACAATGACTCCCGGGCTTAAGTAGACTGTGTGATTGCTCTTCCCCGCAATATGCGGGGAGGGGAGGAAAGTCCGGGCACCATAGGGCAGAGTAGTCCGTAACGCGGACATTCCGATGACGAGAGTTGTCGGGACTGGAAAGTGCCACAGAAACTATACCGCCCGGTATATAAATTATGTGCTGGGCAAGGGTGAAATAGTGAGGTAAGAGCTCACTGCTCCGTCAGCAATGGCGGGGTGGGTAAACCCTACTTGGTGCAAGACCAAATAAAGGAGATAGGTGGTCCCGCCTTCCCACATATTAATTTGTGTGCGGAACTCCTTGAGTAGGTCGCTTAGATTAATAATCACCTGGACAGAACCCGGCTTATAGGTCTGCTTAAGCCCCTTATTAACTTTTTGAGAAACGATAGTATGCAAAAAATATAGGAGGAAAGATGAAAAAGATAATTTATGCTATAATTTTGGGAGTAGCATTAGTAAATGTTTGTTATAGTAGGGATGAAGGAACAAATCTTGCCGAGAGAATAGGTCCTATTGAAGTTTATGGTGATATAGGATTATCTTCTGCATTATCTCCTGAAGCTCTTAAAGATTATCGTAGGACGGGATTTAATTTTGGCATCGGAGCAGGTAAAGGAATGAATATGAATGTTGGAAAGTTTGATATTTCTGTTGGAGGAAGAATTGATTACAGTAGTTTAGACTTCTATGTGGATGAATTCTTGAGAAAAGAAAAAGGTATTGAGGAAGGTTACTCAATAACAGGAGGAGAAACCTCCATTCTTACTCTTTTAGGAACTGCCAAAGTTATTCTATCTGGTATAATATCCCCATATTTCTATGGAGGACTGGGATTTTTTAGATTCTCAATAAAGGACGCAACAATGTATGACCTAATATCTTATGAGAATGAACCTATTCCAGGCAGTTCAGAAAACACTTTTGGAATTTCTCTGGGAGCAGGTGTTGAAGCAGGAACTCCTTTTGGATTATTTGCTGAGGGACAATATATTATTGGATTTACAGAGAGTAGTACTCAATTGCTTTTCCCAATAAAATTAGGCGTAATTTATAAGTGGGAATAGAAGATAAGAGCAATTAATGGAATCAAGGAAAATATTATTAGGCATTTAGAAATATTTATATAACTGCTATTTTGTTTTCAGTTAAAGTAACGGAGGGTTAGTCCTAACTGGTAAGGCAGCGGACTTGAAATCCGTTTTTATATGATTTTGCATCTCTTTATTTGTTCGTTAAATATCTTTAAACTCCTTGTTATTCCGTTATTTTGAGAGATTTAACTCCCATCTCATATCTCTCATAATTTCCATATTTCTGCATGTTAGTGGTAACAAATTGGTAACAAGAGACCTGTGGAATTGTATGCAAGTGCTCCATGTATTCTTTAAGGAAGAGAATACTCTATTTTCTCTTCTTCCTTTCTAAATCGCTCAATCCATTCCTTGATATCATTTTCCTTGAATCGGATGATGTAACCATTGACTTTGTAGCAAGGAATGCTTTGTTCTTTAGCCCAACGATAAAGAGTTTGTTTTGGAATTGATAATATTTGCGAAAGCTCTTTTATGGAGTAGAATTTTTCCATGTCCGTAATTCTTTTGCTCATATATTACAAGCTTTATAGCAATTCTTCCACGACACTTAACTGTTCTTGTAGCTCCTCCTCCCTGTATTCCCAATAATCAGTCACCTTCCCAACAAATGGATCCACAAAATCAGCTCCAAATACGCCAGCGACCCAACTGCGATTATACGGAGAGTTTGCCATCTGTATCATATGCTGGCAATCCTGTATTCCTCGCTCAATCTCATCTCGGGTATTTTCTAAAAGTCTTGTCGGGTCTCTTTCTTCCAGAACATCTTGATACGGCTGAGGTATTTCATGTATATCTGAATGTTCCTCAATAACTTGCTCTTTTGCTGTTTCTAATTCCTCTTGCACTGATAAAGGCACCATAGGTTCTTGTATAACTTCCCTGATTGCTGATTGTATCTCTTCTTGTGCTGATTCATACCGGTCCTGAATTGGTTCAAATTCTCTTTCTAAATCTTCCATATGTGGGTCTATATACATAATTATTCTCCTTCCCCCACGGATTGAGCCTTTTGGGCTTCTTTTCTCAATCTGCAATCTTGCCAATTACAGTTAATTCTATTGTGAATACTGCCGAGATTTCTGATGTATCCACACGAGAATTTGTATTTCACTGGATTGTCATAAACGCTTTTAATTGCACTCATTGTGCTGTTTTTCAGTTTTGAGCCTCTTGCTCCAGTTAATGATTTTGGGATTCTCCTTGCCCACGGGAGGATTATGTTTATTGCCTCTTGGAGTAACTCTCCTTTATCCCTTAAATATACGGCAAGACAAAGTGTAGCAGGATTTCTGGTACTCACTCTTTTAATCCCGTTCTTATACAAATCAATTATACAAGCAGGAGGGTCTGTATTCTTTATTGAAGTCGTTTGTAATGGTGCTTCTTTGGAAGCATGGTTGGAATTTTCATAGTATTTTACCTCATCTCTGAACCATTTTGCAGCGAATTCATTTGTATCTATATCCTCGTCATCATAAAAGGTAGGTCTGGGATTTCTGGCAAGTTCTCTTATTGATTCTATAGAAAGAGCTTTTAATTCCCATGGATCAAGCTCTATCTTGTAAAGTGACTCATTCCCAGAACGGGTGCTATTGGGTAACTTCATAACTCGCCTCACGTTGTAGATTGACATATCTAAGGTTTTTAAGCAAAGTAACTTCTTAAGCCGTCCAGCAATGCTTTTCATAATCTCATTTGAGGCTGCACTCCAAGAGTTTCAGGGAGAACGATGATGTGAAATCCACGGTTTCCAGTGAAATAGAGTCTTACCTCATGTTTTTGCAATCCCAGATGGTGAAACAAAAAGTCCAGTAGCTTCTCAACATCTTTTTTAGCTTCTTTCCCACCTGTATCATCGTCAAAGTCAAAGTAGAGCCCACAATATTGAGGTTCCCCATCTGTTGGCACAGAATTCTCGAAACGTTGGGCTGTGGCATAGACATCAGTGTTGCTGTATCTTCTGGCAAGCTGTTCTACCTGTTCCATCTTCACCCGTCTCCATTTAGCTTTCCCATCCCAGAAGTCTCGGTATTTGAATTCTGAAATAGCTTCCTGAACACACTGATGGTTGGGAATACACCTTCTTTCTTCAATCATAGCGATTTTACTTTGCATAAACACAATTTATCTAAAAATACCTTCTAAAGACCGAAGTTATTGGACGAATACTTTGAACATGAGTACGGATAACATACTCGTAATCACGGGCAAGTTGCTCGGGGCTCTTTTCCAGAAGCTCTGGCGGAGCAATGGCCCTGAACTTCTCCATATACTGCCTCATCAGGCTAACTTGAGCTTCCCAGTTTAAGGGACCCACATATGTGTGGAAGATATGGGTTATGTATTTTTCCTCATGGTCATGCTTCAAAACATCACAAATCCGGTCAAGAATATTTCTCAGTCCGCCCATTATTCCTGTTTTAGCTTCAACAAAGGCACTTTCATACCCGCCCTGTCGGCTGAATTGGCGGTCAATGATTTGTCTAACAACTCCTGAGGCCATTTCTGGAGGCATTGGAGCACCATAGATACACTGATGGTGATGTTGGTGATATGCTATTATTTCTTCATGGAACTCCTCGTAGGAATTTACTGTGGTTCTCTGAAGTCGGTATGATTCTCTTGCCTGGTCATGCTTTATGCTTACTACTTGTGCTATGTTTTCGGAATCAAGAAGCCTGAGTATTTGATTTAGGTCTACACTTTCCATAAACACCTCCTGTCATGGGGCTGACCGGGACTCTCCAGTCAGCCCCTTAGAAATTACGGTTTGCATCCATCACTGTAACATAAGTCAGCACAACCGATGAAGCCCATTGGCGAGATATAGAAGCAATTGATATGCGTATCCTTACCATAGTCATAATTCTTGTTGTGGGTGCCGCTACATCGAGCATGTATCTTAAAACAGGTATGCTTCCTCTCGGTTTGACCATCAGCATGTGTAACCACAGAATAGTGTTCGTAGATTGGTCCTTCAAGAGTGAGTGTTCCAGTGCGTCCACAGTATCTACATGCTCGTTCTCGTATGTGTCTCCGTAATAATTGAAGGCTTCTTCTCTCCCCTTCATCAAGAGCTCCCTCACCAACTGTTCTGACAAGATATTTCACCGTCTTGTTCGGGTCTATCTTCATCTCTTTCACCTCCTTTCCGGTTAAAAAGTATCAAGTTCACGCCTTGGTGAACTTGTTTCTCTGTTTCTTGTTGCTTTTTTATCCACCTTGACACAGTAATTTCTCCTTGTGTTCTCAATAATATAGTCCCGGCAAAATGTCTTTTTCCTCTTGGATGGTGGGTAAGTCTTAAAGTTCACGATGTCATTGCCAATCCTTGCGTAAACCTCTCCTTTTCCCAGAGTGAGTAAATCATTCACGTCTATCTTTCCCCTAAATTCGTTTACCATCCTTTTGGCATCATCAAGCTCAAGTCCGAAACATATGACCGTACCCACATTACCCAATGCCTGCCGAACTTCTGGATTTGCCTGTCCTCTTATTTGATATGCTAATGTTGCTGATGCCTTGTACTTCCTGGCTTCCGTGAGGAATGCTTGTACATCGCAATGAAATCTATGAAATTCATCGCCGTAAATATACACTGGTTTCCTTTTATCCTCGGGAGTATCAGCTCTGGAGAGAACTGCCTTATGAATGTGAGAGAAAAGGAAGGAGCCCAAAATATTTGCAGTCGCATACCCTAAAACGCCTGACGGTATCGATATAAGTAGTATCTTGTTGGAGTCAATTATTTCTCTTATGCTTATTTTGTTTTCCACCTGGGAAAATATGCGATGAGTCTTGTCATTTAAGAAAAATTGACCGAGCTTGTTTAACACTGGGTCCAGCATCTCGGGAGTGTATTTCTTGAAATCTTCTTCCCAGAATCGCCTGGCTGAAGGATTAGAAAGATAAGGAAGCATCTTTGCTCTGAATTGCTCTCCTTCAGGGCTTTTTGATAGTAAGATTTGAGAATCCAAAAGTGTAGTTCTTGGAGTTGCCAGCAGGGCATAGAACATCTGTCTAATGATGTTCTCCATACGGGCCCCCCATGAAGGCAGAATACTCTTCATCAAGGCAACAAAGTCTTCAGCGATCCGTGATATATCTTCGTAGCCCTCTATATCCACAGGATTAAAACATGGAGTCCATTCTAAGTCAGCTGGATTAAAAAAGATGACATCATCCTTTCTACTTTCCGGTATGCTGTCAAGCACATCATCTGTCAGGTCCCCATGAGGCTCCATAAGGAGAATAGCTCCTTTACCTCTTCTCGCATCATCTAACAACATGTTACCCATTAATCCACTTTTGCCAGTATCTGTCTTCCCTAGCAAATATGCATGGCTATACCTCATTTCGTCAGGAAGCTTGACTTTAGTTATTGTTATACGCTCGTTGTAACCGAGAGTTACCCCTGATACAGCAAGTTTCTCTGGCACAGCGAATCCTTCAATTATGTCAAGGTTATGCGGTCTGTCTTCGTCGTGGCTACCAGATGGAAGGTGGCACAGTCCACTTAACTCGGCACTGTTTAGTAAAAATCCAGGTCTGTGTGTAGTGCGAGATATAAACATATTCAATATTTTCTGCTTATCTTTCAGTACCTTAAGATAGTCTCGTGATGTGAGAAAACTGAACCCTCGCCCACCATGTAAGAAATTGCTCATAAAAGAATTCAGACTCTTCACGGTCTCGTGCTGATACTTTTTTCCACAAAAAACACCTATCCTGACAACGGCGGCAAAAAATGGTTTATCTCGATGAGCTTTAGCTGTCTCACGCTTGCTTAATTCAGGGACATACAGTGAGGGAGTCTGGGAGAACCAGGAAGTGCGTGGGTTTGCATACTCTGATTGAGTGGTGGTCTTGAACTCGATATCTGTGAGAATTTCTACATTTCTGTGCCAGTTGTTTTGGGGAGAGGTAGGTTTAAAGATGACTTGGTAGAAGGCAAACTCGTCTGGGTTGAGCTCATTTATAGCATGTAGAAGTATCTTTAATGGCGAATTACCCAATTCAGCGGGCTCTGTGAAATTCTTGCAGTATAAACTGTTCATAGGACAGTAATCCATAAATTCAAAAGCATGGGTTTTCGTACCGTTGAGTTTCTTTAATGTAAGATACTTGCTTAGCAAATCATTATCTTGTTGCTCTGCGTGTGCTTCGGGATAATTCACCTTAAGAGCGTTCCTCACAGTAGGGAGATCCAGTTTGTCCAGAATGACCAGTTGAAGTTCAATCTTTTGGCAATTACCAATGAGTTCAAATGAAATAACAGAAGAAGGAACTACCACTTTCAAAAAATTCTCCGCATCTTTCCAATCCAATTTGTCGTGTTTTGAAGGCCATACCTTAAGATATATAGGTTTGTTAGGCTTTACATCAAGAGGGACATACGATTCTCGTATCTCGCCATCCTCCTGATTTCTCATTGCAACTCTTGGGTCAAAAATACTGAACCGAGGTTCAATGTCCACGAGTACTCGGTGTATTGTGGGGTCACACCCTTTTTTGCCTTCCTGCAAGAAGAGATGCTGGAAGAGGTTGGTAATTGTTTGTGTTACTTGTCCAAGTATTTCTGGATTAGGTCTTGGCATAGTTATCTCCTCTATGTTTTTGGGTTAGCTGAGTAAAACCGTATAATCCCTTTTTCTGCGAGGATACTGGTTCCCATATGTCATTGAGGATTGTTTCTGGCGTGATGCGGTCAAAAGTTGTAAGCCATACAAAGTTAGCTTGGGCTTCAATGCAGGCGTGCTTAATATTCCTTAATCTCTGTTGCCCTGTGGTCACAAACAGCAATCTGAACCCTTTGAACTTTTCGTAATTGAAAATCTTGTTGTAAGCTGAATATCCTCCTGTGTCGAAATAGCGACAGTACGCTCTAACCTTTTTGGTAATATCATTCTGGATTTGAGACGATGCTTTTATGCTCTCGGTTGACCTATCAGCCTCCAGAAAGAGTAAGAGTCGCTTGCGAGCACGGTTTTCAAGGTAAAAAGTAGCATCGGGTATTATTTGCTTGCTAACTTTGCTTACCTCCTGACTCGTGGCAAAATAACAGGAAAGCTCTGACGAGTGTTCACACGCAATTGTGAGATTGATTTTAAAATCGCTTATATGAAGAAAATGCTCAAAGTGCTGACCATCTCTTATACTTCTATATTTTGGCTTCACGATTTGCACTTTCTTGCCCATAATCGAGGACACCACAGCACTCCCTTCCCTGTTGAGGCAATACACATATTCTCCTTTGCCAAAGACGGATGCTATACTTCTCTCAGAACGCTGTAAGTAGCCATTATCAAATAGAATTTTTAGCCTTCGGCATGCTTTCTTTTGACTTGAAAAATGAAGACGCTGTACCTGCGAGGTAGTCAGGTATTTATAGAACTCAAGGTCAACAAGAATTTTTATATCACGGTTTGTGAGTCTCATTAAACCTCCAGGGGAGTAGCCCTGTGAGATTCTAACTTGCTTCCACAGGGCTTTGCTCCCTTTTGCCATCATCAGGGACTACAGATTGTATAAGTATATAGAAGGATCACTTACAAACCCTCTGTGTCCACAGTTTCTACAAGTCCCTATCACTGGATTCTGAACATTAACCCATTTCCCAGGATTGAGTGTTTTCAGCATATCTTGAAAATCCAGCTCCTTCTTCCTCGCCTCTCTCAGGCTCTTTCCGAAATCGAATTTGGGCCCCGAATCGAGGTCCAACCGAATCTCTGTCTCCTTCGGATAGTCGAAGAGCTTAACCTGATTAAGTGGATTTTTGCTGCAATACGAGGCATGACCGATTGTCCGTCCGCATTCATCACATCCGGTGGATAAACATAATGTTGGCTTCAGATAGTCACAGGTATTAAGTGGGCTAACTGGTGGCTTCAGATAGTCATAGGTCTTAAGCGGTTTAAACGAGTTTTTACACAAAAGAGGTGAGATACTGGAGTAACCACTTGAACCAGATGAAGAACTACTTTCCCTACTGGAAGAATCAGGCTCGCCTGAAAACATCTTGCATGGATTAAGAAGAAAATCTGTGAAACTCACGGTACCCTCCTTACACCAACCTTACTAACGGTTTCACTCTCGGGTTTACCACTCCCGATTCTCATCCCCATTGCTTGGTAAATCCCCTCCTCTCAAATTTTTATCACTTGACTTCTTTAACGACTGTTGTATATAATAATGCAAAAAAGGGGAGTTGGTATATACCGGAAGGCTCGTTGATAATTGGTCATATGTCTTCGATCCTCAAAGATAGCTGAGACGGACAGGTCACATTGCTATCTTGAGGACGCTCCCCGTGTCCTTTTCTTTTTAGATGCAGAAAAAAGAGAAAGATTCGCCATCATTCCTTGCTACATAAGAATTTGGGAGGTTTGAATTGTCTGTAATATTGTCCGTAATAATAGAGATTGTTAGTCTTATGTGCTTACCTGTATTGCAAATAGCTTCATTAGTCAGCCAAGTTTATTAATACTTATGAGTGTCCGTGAAGACGAGCGTAAAAAAATAGAGGAGTGTGAGGTAAAGTTTAATGTTATTGATATTGATAATGATGAATATTACGGCATACTGACTCCACTTGAGCGAGCACTTATTTCATGCTTGAGAAGGAGAGGGGCAAGGAGAGATATTCCTATGATAGATATGGCTTGGGATTTAAAACCTTACTATCGTCGGAAACCGAGACGTATATCCCGTAATAGACTTTTAAAAAATAAAAAGAATCAGATATATGAAGCTCGAAGGAACATAAACCTAAACGAAAAAGATGGCTGCTTTTATGTGGCTTTAGGGGATACTCCTGGGAGAAATTTTAAGTTACTTGTTTATCCAGATGACTTCGAAGAAGCAAAGGAGAGAGATAGAAAATCGCACGAGAGACATACTATATACCGAGAAATGGTGTACATTCCCGCTGGTGAATTTATGATGGGTTCAGATGACCCTCAGGTAGGCGACATTGAGAAGCCTGAACACCGTGTTTATGTGGATTCCTTCTATATAGACAAATATGAAGTAACGAATGAACAGTTCTGCAAGTTTCTGAATGAAAAAGGTAATCAAGAGGAGGGAAGTATTGGGGAACCTGGCAAGGAACGTCGCTCCAAATGGCTACATATAGACAGGGAAGAATGCCGGATACAGTATATAGATAGCAGATACCAACCGAAATCGGAATATGCTAAGCATCCTGTAGCATGTGTCACCTGGTATGGGGCAAGAGCTTATGCCAAGTGGGCAGGCAAAAGGCTGCCAACAGAAGCAGAGTGGGAAAAGACAGCCCGTGGCGGGATTGAGAGGGGAACATACCCATGGGGGAATGAGTACCCGCAGGGAAGAGCGAATTGGGATCACGCGATTAAAAGACTTCCCTCTTCCGGCTATCTGCAAAGGCAAAGGGGAGGGACGAAACCTGTTGGAAGTTATAGCCCAAATGGCTATGGGCTCTATGATATGGCGGGAAATGTCTGGGAGTGGTGCCAAGATTGGTATGACGACACCTATTACAGGAGTAGCCCAAACCGAAATCCAAGAGGGCCGGACTCTGGCACAGGACGTGTTTGTCGTGGTGGTTCGTGGTGTTGGGGTTCGGTATGGTTGCGGTGTAGTTGCCGATTCGGGTCGCGTCCTGGGGACCCCTCTTGGCGTGCTATGGGATTTCGTTGTGTCCGTTCTCCCGAATGAGTATAATATAGATTTCTAAAAACTTTTTTCTGTGTACTGTTTTCAACTACTTGTTGGTTAATCCCCGTTTTTTCTCTGGAAAGGGGTCCGGGGGAAACCTCTCTTTATAGCCCGATTTATAAAAATTTGCTCAATATTCCAATTGCATCAATAAGTTGTAAGTGAATTTCGTGGAGTTGATGTTTGATCTCAAGGGATGAGTAAATACTTTACTTCTCAGGAAACTTCTCCAATGCGAGCATTCCACCAATGCCCCAGTTCGTCTTTGGTTGCTCATTTATGATAATATGGACAGCATCTCGTGGACAGCTCAAGGTATCTGCCACAGTGTCAGTGATTTCTTTTACAAGTTTTCGCTTTTGCTCAACTGTTGATTTTCCTTTTCAGAGATTGATGGTTATTAGTGGCATGGTTAGACCTTCTGTTTAAATGTCATTTGAGGATTTGACCCTAAATTCTCTAAATTCTACTTTTTGTCTACAAGAATCGTCTCAGATTAACGTAAGAAGTCCATCAATTATAAGTTTTTTGATTCCTTCTGCGAGATTCTGAGCCCTTGCTTTGGCAGCTACTTTCATCTTGAGAGATTCCATTTCTGTTAGGGACTTCATATCAAAAACATACCCTTCAAATTGTTTTTTGGTTATCAACCCATTGGTAAGTTGGTCCAAATAACGTTCCAATTTTTCTCCCTGCTCTTTGATGAAACTTTCCGCATCATCTTTCGCAGTGTTCACCAAGCCCTTAATCTCATCCTTAATAAGCTCACCTGCACCATCTTTTAGGTTGCCAATGAACCCATTATACCACTTTAAACTCATAGCTTTACCTCCCTATTCATTTTTGTTCTTTAATCTCTCAGTTTCTATCGCTATATCGAAAGCTTTTGCGATGTTTTCCTTCTGATTGTTCAGGTGTATTTCATTCCATTTTCCGTTTTCCAGTCGGTCATTAATATGTCTCTCAAACATTTCTTGGATTATCTTTATTTGCCTTGTGGTTTCAATATTCTTTTCTCCTTTTCCAACTTCGTATTCATATATCTGGGCAAGCCTCAGGCGACTGATCGCAATCTTATCGGTATTGATGAAATCGCCAACAAAAGTATCATATAAAGTAATTACTTCAGGCTTTAAGTCTGTGAGGTTCTTATATGTTACAGGATCGTAATATGCTGGAAATCTCAATAAAGAAGTACATCCAGACAAATACAGCAAGAGAAATAGTAAGTTTGCTGCAAGTTTATTAATCAAATGGTATCTTATTCTACAATCTTTAATTAAATAAGCCTTCATATTCATTCTCCTTTTTATCTTTGCCATTTTGCCTCCTTGTAATAAAAAGAACTATTTCTTTCTCTTTCGCAATATATTTCCCAACTTTTCCATTGTTTTACTGATACATAAACATTCAAAAAGAGTTAACGTTTAATTATTAAACGGACTTCACAAGTTCAAAATGAGGTAGATCCATGAATGTTTGATCTTTGACATCAGTATCAGAGTCCCAATCTCCACCCCATCTTATTTTGATATCCATTTTTATGGCAATCCCCTTAACAACTCCTGCAAAGTAATAGAATCTCTCTTTGTCATTCCAGTCTATTGGATAAGGAGCAACATCTACTGCCTCAGATGGTTTCTTGTTATGCTTGCTTTTCGGGAACTTTAATTTCGACCGACCTTCATGATAGGCATTATCCTGATCTTCTTTACTTCTGTGGCCCTGAAGCACCGAACAGTCAAAGCAATTAACAACCTCTTGAAAAAGACGTCGCAATTCCGGATGGCAAGTCTCCAACCTACTCTTTGATTTTTTCCCAAATTTAGGCATGATTCCTCCTTTTTTCTTTCTTCATAATTCATTTTACGTTCCTATAAACATTTCAACCTATTTATATAAATGATTTTATATTTTTATCAAGTATCGTTTTGCAAGTATCTATAATTGCTTATATATCAATCACTTTGATAAATTTATCAAGTTTAAAGAAGCGGTGTTTTGACATAATGTTTTAGCTTTAATAGTAGATATTTTTACAGTAAAATGTAATTTGAAGACCCGACCCTATTCTGTTTTGATTCACAATATTTTTAATTGTTCCAGTCATATTCACGATGTCCGCATTTAGACCTGATTTTTTTCTCAACATTATCATAGTATCTTTTAGAAATCGGTTTATTACAGTCTTTACAGTAAAATAATTCTTCTAAACTTACTACATCCTGCCAGAATGCTCTACAATCTCCAATATTCGTGTCAAAATTACTGTCATGTGAATCTTTATTTACAACAAAAACAGATGAGATTATTTTTTTAATTATTGGCTCAAATATATCCTTGGAAGGTTGTTTATTAATCTTACTTTTCAATTCAGATAACAATTCGTTGCTCATTCTGTTTTCATTCAACTCGTTCGAGCGATATTTAACATATACATCTATCTCTTCGGAAATTTCCTTTAGCAATTCCTCTAAATATTTTCTCATAAGATTTCCGAGTCCAGTTTTGTCATTATCGGCTAACCGTTGTTCTATTGTTCGTTTCAAGTCAACAAGTGTTTCATTTAAATGTGTGCCTTTAGATTCATTCCAATTAATAACATTAACCATCCAATCCGCTTTCCCCCGGACTATATTTTTCATATAATCAAACCAGTTTCGTTCATGCGTTAAGATAAAAACTTGATAATCTGAAAATTTTTCCAGTAATAGGTCACTAAGTCTTTTTCTGTGATTTAAATCAAAACTTGATATAATATCGTCAAGAATAAAAAATTGATTCTTTTCATTGAATGCTTTTACAGATGTAAGAAAGAAAGATATCCCCAAACTGTTCAAATGCGATTCACTCAAATATTTTTGGGGCGGAGAGGCGCTTTTATCAAAGAATTTAGATTCTATTGTTATACCTATTAATTCATCATCTCTTTTTGTCGTCTTTATCTCAATATTTTCAACTTTTTCCCCGGGGTGCATATATTGATAATAATCATTTATTTCTTGAGAATAATTGTTGATAAACTCATCCAATTTTTCTTTTTGTTCTTGCACAAAAGCGTTATAAATTATTTCCATTGAAGTTTTTTGTTTTTCCAAAATCTCTTTTTCTCTTTTTAACCTTTTTATTTCTAAGTATGCTCGGCGCGAAAGTGTAATTTTATCCTGAACTTCTAAAATTTTGTTTCCTTTTATATTAGAAGCGAGAAACTCATTTCTTTTTTGACAAAACTTTGATATCTCATTAAATTTTATCATATCAAACATTATCTCATCTTTCGTTTTCACTCTTTGTCCTTTTAATATATCAATACTAAGTTCTTGACTTACCATTGATATATACTCTTCAATAAATTTCACGAAATCCCCGATAGTTTTATTTTCCTCTAAATTGAAATATTTATTAGATTGAATGCCAGCAATTATTTTTTTAATTTCATCTAATATATTTTGAACAGTTTTTTTCGCATCATCAAACTGGATCTTCTGTTTCTTAATTGGATCCAATGTTGTTAAACGTAATTCAATTTCTTTCATTAATTCTTCTCTGGATTTTGGCAGAAAACATAGCGGACATTCATCTTTTTCTATGATAGAGCCCTTCAGCACTTTCAGTCCTTCACTCCATAGATAACCTAAAGCAATTTTCTTTAAGGTTTCAATATCCCGAATGATTTTTTGAAATAACTGATAATATTCCTCATATACGACTAATAAATTATTGATTTTATTCTGCAAGTCATTTATTTTACTAATAGCATCATTATAATATACTCTCTGTTCAATTACTGCGGAATCATCGGATTTTTTAAATAAAGAAAGTAAGTTATTTATGTCTTCAATTTTAGTTAAAACAAAGTCCATGTTTAATGGTTTAATTATTTCGTTTATTTTATTTATATACTGTTCATCCGATATAACTCGTTCATTCAATAACGACATTATTTGACCGTCTCTGTTACTTATTTCATCATCATAATTTCTTGATCGTAAACTTCTTTTAATCTCATTTGCCGCTGTTTTTAGAACACCTCTAATACCTGAAATTTTAGTAAAACCAATAACCTTTGATAATGCATCGAGTTTATTTTTTGGTGTAGATAAAACAAACTCTGTTAAATCACCATACTTTAAAGTAAGATTCTCATTTTTAGAACTCTCAATATATTCTTTGAATGCCTCAGAATTATTAGAATTTTCAACTTCAGGGTTGGACTTTTTTAAGATTATACTTTTTTGAGAATTCAAATTATCATCAGTAAAATTAATCTCCACTGAACATTTTTCTGTATCTGCAATAAAAATATTCCTAAGAGCAGTTAATCCGCCTTTTCTATCAATTTCTTCATTTACAAGGTGACCAACATAATTTTTATAAAACCATTCTGTTGCATCTGTAATACTGCTTTTCCCGGTTCCATTATCTCCAAAAAGTAAGGCTGATTTAGAATTTAACTCCAAGGATAATCCCTCTTTAACTCCTCTAAATCCTTTAATGTATAAAGATTTAATTTTTATCATTTATTTTTCCTCCCTTAAAGAAGTAAGTTTATTTGATAGATTGGTATTGGTCAGTTTACCTTCCTCATACATCTTTTTGATTTCAGATGCCAGCTTCTTATCCACATCTGGAATATTCAATATACCATTGAAAAAATCATCCAATATTTCTTTTCCGTTTTTTATTGGTTTATCCATTGTCAAGACCTCCTTTCTCAAAATATTTCCAGTCAATTACAAGATTTAAATTTAAATCCTTTTTTAATACTTCAAATCCAGTTTTATTGTTACAAATAGGATAAATGCCATATTCCTTAACAAAACCTAAAATAAAATAACTTTCTAGGTCCTCTATTTTAAAGTTCCATATCTGTTTTAACATTTCAAAATTAAGATATGTGAAATAAAGTCCTTCAACTTTACGATAATTTAAAAGTCCTTCATTTCCTGATGACCCATCATAATGGACTAACAGTCGTTTGGCAATACTGTTTGTTCTTTTTTCACTCATACCAATATAAATCAACCTTGATTTTTTGAATGGATAAGGAATTTCAGTTTTCTTCAAAAAGATAAAATATAATCCACATATACCTATCAATTGTTTTATATTTTCAAGTTCAAATTCCTTATACTTGTCAAAATAAATTTTGTATTGATTCATATTTTACTGTTTTATTTATACCAATCTCGTTCTGGTACAATAGCAAATTTACAACTTTTATAATCATAACCGGTTTTTGCTTTATGTTTATCGGTCAATTCAACTGGATCAAATAACTCACCCGTATCTTTAATTGATAAAAAATTGTTTATGTTAAATGCAATTACTTTCGGGTCTGGAAATTCGTTTTTATCTTTATGGTCATAGCAATAGGCATATACATTATTCTTATTTCTTTCAAATGTTCTTGGATTTGTTGTACCAATATCAAAGGGTGCTATTTTATGTGAAACAATTTCCGCATCTGAAACATGCTGATATGTAATTGATAATATTTTCTTTTTAACAATTGCTTCTCTTATAATATTAAATACTTCATTCCTATCCATACTATCCTCCTTCATATTTTATTTAAATCCTTCAACTATTTTAATATCCTCTTCGGTTAAGCCGTATATGTCATACACCATCTGGTCAATCCGGCGTTCGTATTCTTTGACTTTGGATTGCCAAGTAAAAAGTCATTTGAAGACCTGACCATCCTCTTTCGTCATCAACAGCTTTGATAAATTTATCAAGTTTAAAAGAGCAGTGTTTTGACATTTATTTTATCCCAATATTATCTTTGTTTCTAAGATTTTAAAAATTATACTAAACTGAATTCAACCGGCAAGTGCAACACTCCTTTCTTTCTCCAAGACTTCTAATGGTGTTTGATAATTCAAACACTTCCTCGGCCTATTATTAAGCCAATCTTCAATCTCTAAAATTTCTTCTTCACTTACTTCTGCTAAATCCGTCTTTTTGGGAATCCAACGCCTTATTAATCCTATGGTGTTTTCTACCGTCCCCTTCTCCCAACTATGATAAGGGTTACAGAAATACGACTTGATGTCAAGCACTTTGTTGACTTCTTCATGTTCAGTGTTCTCTGACCCGTTGTCATATGTAATGGTAAGAACAGGATATTTAATCAGTGATCCTAAAATCGCTAATTTTGTATTCTCTGCTGTCTTTCGCTGTAGTTTCTTAAGAAGTGTTACTCTGCTTTTTCTATCTGCTAAAACATTCAATGCCACTTTGCTCTGTCTTGAAACCATTGAATCGCTTTCCCAATCACCAATTCGTTCTCTTTTCTCTGTAATATCAGGACGCTCTGAGATTGAAACCCTGTTCGGAATATGTGGTCTTTGATGTTTCCTGCTATGACCTTTTTCCATACGCTTTCTATGTCTCCTCACCAGACAAGAAATAAGCTCTTTCCTTGCTTCATAAATATATTGATAAATTGCTTCATGGCTTATTGACTCTCCCGGCTTATCAATAGATAACCTGCCTGCTATTATCTCGGGAGACCATCCTTTCCTCAGTTTACTTTCCACATACTCTCTGATTTCCTTATTTTTCAGTTTCTCCCGTTTATGTGTAGCTGCCCAACGATTTTTGGCTCGTTCTTGAGCTTTGTGGCTTAAGTAGTACCCTTTATGGATAGGCGGAGCATTCCTATTTAGCTCTCTGGAAATAGTGGATTTATGTCTAATTTATTTCAACTTAAAAATATGTAAAAAACTTTTGTGGGCTTGCTTGATTAGTTAGCAAGGGTTCAATCTTTTTATGTTTTGTCGAGATCTGTCTTATCAATTCAATATTATATTCCAAAGGGGTTTTAGGATTTTTGTAAATTACGATTATGTCTCCTGGATTACCGCTTCGTTTAACAGCTTCACATTGTAAGCGAAACTCTTTTTTCTTATCATAATAGTAAATGCGGATATGTTGGTCTTTAAATATCTTACTATCAATTCTAATATTAGCTATTGCGTAAAGTTGTGGGTAACCAGAACCTGAATTAGTGTATAATACTGGCCAGTTCCAAAAACTTGGCATTGACTTCAAGGCTGCAAGCGGAATAAGTATCACCGGGTCTTGACTCCTATCGCTCACATCAAAGCCAGAAAGTGTCATTGCAAAATTACCTTTTAATACCGGAACTGTTGTTGCCGCTTGTGTGTTAATTGGAGGTAATATTTTTGCTTTTTTTATAGTCTTGAAGGGTAAATCAGAAATCTTCTCAATTATATCCTTAAATGATTTTTGTTTTCTTTCATCTATCACAGAACCATACGTTAGGAGCTTATCTAAAAGAGTCAAATCACATTTTTTTGTGTTTTCATCGTTAAGTAAGTTATTCCAATAATCTATTACTTGTTTTTTGAAGTTATCAGCATCCCCTGATGTATCTAATGTTATACTAATATTTACTTCGTAATTAAGAAAGAAACCTCCTGCGGTAAAGTTTGATGAGCCGATAATTACCTTCTCTATTTCTTTATTACCAAACAAATATACTTTTGGGTGGAAGGTAATGTCAAAATTCTTGTCATGATGAATAAAAAGATTGTCCTTCGCAAATGTTTTAAGATTTACCAACGCTTGATAAGAAGTGTTGTTTTGGTCAATACCTGCGATGATAGATGTTTTTCCTCCAGCGTTTGAAAAGTATACCAGATCATTATAAATCCTACTAATACCTGAATTCTTAGCATATGCAACAGCCGCTTTGAAGTCAGAATACTTTTTACTCATTAATGTTTTTGCAATTTCTTCTCCAGCAATATTTTCGTGTGTTAAAAGAGTAAGTTTCATACTATTACTTTCTTCTTAATACTAAAATTGATTCGGCATTTATTGAATTCTTAGAGTGGATTAGATATGATTTCTGCACTGTCATACTTATTTTTTCTACGAATTTGAAGTTATTCTTCTCGGCAATATAGCCAATAAAATCATCTGTCGGAATATCGAATTTTTCACTACCTGCAGTTGTTTTATTTTTTCCTACGACAAAAAATGCAAATTTGTTTTTCTTGAGAACCTTTGAAATCTGACTTATTCCGTAGTGCATATCAAGAAAATATTTGTAAAGCAAAGCAGCAGTGTTCTTTCTGCGAAAACCAACACTTGCATCTTTATTTAGTAGATAGATTTTTTTTAAAAGTTGAACTATTTCTATTGGCAACACAGAAGACTCGAAATTTCTCTCTAATTCCTTATCTAATTTCTCCCGTTTTGATTTGGTAATTTCTCTGTTGCCGATCAGGCTTTCTTCTAATTCTCTAAAAGTTGACTTGTCGGCAAATCCGAACACAAACAATGAAAGTCGGTCTGTGTCAACATAAGGTAATGCTGTTGCGTAAGGTGGTGAAGTAATGAGCAAATCGATTGAATTTGCTTTTAGGTTTGTACTTTTAATCAATGTTCTGATATCTCCTAAATAATTTTGAATATTTGAGGTCAATTTGAATCTGTCAAGCAATTGGAATTTTTCAAGGTTTTCAGTTTGTTCGTTTAGATTATTCTTGAAAACTTCAATTAGATTTTCAGGAGGTGTATCTCGCCTTCTTCTGATTCTTAATTGTGATGGGTCTTGATATGAATATTCTCGCAGGAGATTACTTAAAATAACTTTAGAAAATAGTTTATAAGTTTCATTATTGAATAATTTAATAATTTCTTGTATAAAAATAATTTTTTTAAGAGTATTTTCAGGAAACCAATTTTTCAAATAATTAGCGTCTACAATTCTATTATAATTATCAATTACTATTTTCTCCCAGCCGGTTTTTTTATTTAGGTTTTCAAAAGCTTTTCTTATATGTTTCAAGTCATTTTGTCTAAGCAGCAAGCTTTGCACCTTAGCTTTAGCCATAAGATATGCAATCGGATTGATGTCAACACCAACAGCGTTCGCGCCGAACAGAAAACTTTCGACGAGAGTAGTTCCACTGCCGCAGAATGGATCCAAAACTGTATCACCTTTTTTAATACCTGCATAATTCATAAACGATTTTGCGAGTTGAGGATAAAATCTGCCTTTGTATTCGTGAAGTGAATGGGTTAAATAACGGATTTCCCTTGATTTATTTGGCTTTAAGTCTTGAAAGAGACTTGGCTCATAAGTCTTGTAACTTTCCACTACAGATTGGTCTGTCAGAATGTTTGATTTACCAAATTGAGCGTTTCGATAATGGAATTCACTATAAAAAGTAAGTTTCTTCAACTTTAATTCATCCATTAATTTGCTTGTAGTAAATTTAATTCCCTCTTTGGTAATAGTTTTGTTTATTACAGACGGGAATTGATTCTCGAACTCTTTAATTGCAAGTTCTTT
Source organism: bacterium (assembly GCA_030605695.1). Taxonomy (GTDB): domain Bacteria; phylum Hydrothermota; class UBA3073; order JACQXS01; family JACQXS01; genus JAGMCN01. The sequence continues at coordinate 25,887 of JAUWHX010000092.1, forward strand.
TTCGTAGTCTCTAAGTTTATATTTTACAAAATTTACTTGATATTCGAACATAGCTTCCTACTTGATGTTTTCGAAAACTACAATCTTTTCCGTCTTGATATTTCCAATCATAGGATTAAACGACTTTTTTCTAAGATTTAAGTTTCTGGTAAATTCAGTTACGAAATTGAAAGGAGTATTTCTTGCAACTTCTTTCAGAATTTCATCATTTTTAATACTTCTACCCTTCAAAATGGAATTGCCAATTACCAAAACAAAATATGAACCAGGCTTTAGAATTTTACGTATATTAAAAAAACATTTTCCCATGTCTCGCATAAAATCAAATTCGTCTGGTCCATTTTTCTTTGAGTAATCAGCATGGGCTCCAATCTCACTTTTACGCAGAGAATAAGGATTCATTTCAAGCCAAAACAGTCTGTATTTGTGGTAAAGATGATAATCGTAGGCATTGGGGTAAGGTGGTGATGTTACAACCAAATCAGCACTGTTATCAGGAAAAATATTTTCTTCTCTAGTGTCTGCAACTTTAAATTGTGAATCCCCTTTTGTTAAGTCTTGATAACATTCTTGCATTTTGCCACGAAGCTTGGAAAGTTGTTTGGAAAATTTTTCAAAAGTATCAAAATGGCTTATGTTCTTTTGAACCCTTACATATCTCGTGTCACTATCTTGGTTAGAAACGTTTACTATTATTCCTGAAAGAGCAACAAGACAAAAGTTTTTTAAATCTTGGTTATCTATATTTTCAATTTCATTTTTAAGAAAAAAAAGTTCAGCAATGACGAAATCTTTAAACCATAAGTCTATGTTAGGTATATCTGGCTTTTTAAAATCTTTTATTTTGCCAGTATAGTATTCGTCAATTTTCTTGTAAACTCTGTTCAACAATGTATCAAGTTTCTTAAATTGAACTGGATTTACCGGTGTAGTTTTTGCTTTAGAAATGAGAACGGCTAATTCGTTGACATCATTACCAATTGCATTTCTACCGAGAATATTTGCTTCAACTGCTGTAGTGCCACTTCCAAGAAAAGGGTCATAAATGGTATCTCCTATATCTGAAAACTGCTCGATAAATTGTTTTGGGATTTGTGGAATAAATTTAGCTGGATAGGGATGCATATGATTTGTTGCAGTGTTCGTTTCTGCTTTAACAAAGTCCCAATCAATTTTTTCCAATATAGCTAATTCTGTCATTGTTGATTTCCCTTCAAAAATACTCTACAAATAATATTTTGTCAATGTTTTTCTCCTCTGAAAATTGTAGGGGACAGACATTGCCTGCCCCCCATTCAAAATTATCCCTTCGGTGGATATGGGTCATTTCCATGACTATCAGATTCCGATATTCTCCCATCCATATTATGAATTACAAATTCAGTTCCTTGATTTCGACTAATTTCTCTTCCCTCTCTTATCGCTTCTTCTTTAGTGTCAAAATGTCCGGATGACCTATCTGCATTCTCTCTTTTTACATCCCATCCCCCATTGGGATTAGGAACTATATGATGCTCTTTTCTTGCCATAATATTTCACCTCCTTTTTTGTTTTCATATTTTTGCTCATTTTACTCGTCTGCTAAATTCGGTATTGAGGTAATCACGATTCCCTGAATTTGAAAATCCGTTGTCAAAACAATAGGCTTATGCTGTTCGTTTGTAGACCTGGGTTTTAATACAATTGCCTTGTCCGAAGAATGGAATTCTTTTATAGTCGCTTCATTATCAATTAAAGCAATAACGATATCTCCATTGATAGCTGTAGGTTGCTGACGCACTAAAACTAAATCCCTGTCATTTATACCTTTTTCATTCATAGAATCACCTTTAGCTCTCAACAAGAAATACCTGGATGATGGACGAGCCAATTTTGTAGACACCGGAATCATCGCCTCAATGTTTTCTTCAGCGAATATCGGCGTTCCACAAGCAACTGTACCTACTAACGGCACATCAACTGTTTGAGCCTGACCCCTATCCTCCTCTAATCCTTTCATAAATTGAAGTTTGTTGTCTGATTTGCGACGACGCAAAACGCCTTTTTTTATTAAACTATCAATAATCAAGGAGATAGAGCGTGGCGAGCGATACCTCATAGATACCATAAGCTCACGAACGGAAGGAAATTTCTCTTTGTTCACTATTGAATTTCTAATATACCGGATTGCCTCCAATTCTTTGCTTGTAAAGTCTTTATCGTTCATTATACAAATAATACACCATTTATATAGCTTGTCAAGTATTTTTTTGTATTTTTGAAATTTTTTCTTACCCTTTCTCAACTCTGGAGTAGAAAAATTTAGATATACTGAATAGATAAAGGAGGCAAGAAATTGCAGGCAAAAAATACAAAGTTTTAAATATCTTTAATGATATCCCTTATGATATCACAAAATGGAAAACCGCTTTTTGATGAATCCAAGCAGAATTACTGTCATAGACCTTTATAGAATAGCTGACCTGCTTGCTCAGATAACCTGGATAGAGGAGAAGCTTGAAAAGTTGCTGGAGCAGTATGAATCCATTATCAATCCTATGTTTCAAAACCAATCCAAAGCTCAAATAGAGTTTGAAGTAGCTCATCTATCAAATACGGGCAAGTTCTTGAATAAATTAGTATTCGAGCTACACCAACAAGAAGATATAGAGACTCCATTCATAGTGGATATTGTAAGACACAAGAACAAGGCTGAACAACTTATCAGTAGAGTTTCTGAAATAATAGGTTTGGGGGCGGTTGATATTTAGTGTAGAGTTTATGCGTCAAAAAATAAAACAAGGAGGTGTATAAAAAATGGCTGAACCGGTAGAAGTTTTCAAATCTGGAACCGTGCAAGCATCGGTATTTCTGAACAAAGTGAAGACCAAGGAAGGAGATGAGATCGAAATTCCGACAATTAGTTTTAGAGTCAGATATAAGGATAAGAAAACTGGAGAGTGGAAGAGCACGAATAGCCTTGATGAACGCCAAATTCCGCAGGCAATTGAGGTTTTAGAAAAAAGCAGGGAATTCTTGAAGAAATTGAAGTCCCAGAAAAAAGAAGAAACACCAGAGTAAGTGCTAATATTTTTTTCTTATTTTATTCTGAAAACCGTAAGCTCTATGGTTCAAGACATTACTAATACTTCTAATAATATACGACTTGTAATTATTCCTCAGAGTAGAAGGATATACTGGAATTAAATCAAGGTTGGACTTAGCATATGCCTCTCTTTTCTTAATAATCCCTCGGTTATAATTCTGGTCGTTTTCCATACCATAATATTCCAGAACTATATGATAGTCTGTTAAATAAAAATCAGGGTAGTAAATCCTGGTCTTTGACTGTTTATCCTTGACCAAGAGTCCCTTTTCATACTCAAAAGGAATACCATATTCATTAAGAAGTTGTGCAATCTTCCTCTCTCCTTCAGACTTATAAGAGCTCTTTTGGATGTGGGACTCCAGATTATCATTATCCCCTTTATCACTCATTTTCTCAACTTCTTGAATTCTCTGAACTCACGCTTTGTTATTTTAATCATAAGGTCTTCCAGAACTTTCATCTGCTTGCAAATTCTGAGAATTCCATACTCATATCGTATTGCTTCATTTATCCATTTCTTGGAATCTTCAGTCTTCCCTGCATTCAAATTGACAATTACCATTTTCAAGGAATATGTAAAATCTTTATCATATTCTTCTATCTTTTTCTCAAAATACCTTAGTTTCTCCTCGCACCCTAACTTGGCACGCTGTTCTGTAATAGTTATCCTCAGTTTCTTCTTCAGATTATCAGGTAATTTTCTATATCTTTCCCTCAATGACTCAAATACTCTTAAATCAAACCTCATTAGCTTAGTATCAATATCTTTCAGAGCAGCCAATAAACGAGTAGCTTCATGTTCCCTGGGAACAATATCAGCAATTTTCTGCGAAATAAGCCTTCTACCTTCTGCTGAGCCTCCATGCTCATCTGTAATTTTCATAATCTCCTGCAGGTCTCGGATAATTTTCTTGCTTTCCTTCATCTCTTTTTTAGTAATCCTTTCCAGTCGACTACGAATTATCGCTTTTTCCTGTTTTTCTTCTTTAGGAAGCCTGAGGTCTCTGGCAGTCTCAACTGGCTGTTTCACCTTCCTCGCAAGTGTTCTCATTGCCTCCTCACTTCTTGGAAAAAGTGCTCTGACTCCTTGAAATAATGCAATAAATACAGCTATCAATAAAATACTGTGCAAAAAAGCTGTCCACTCATTTTTCTGCATCCAATCAAAAATATTTGGTGAAACAGCTCTCATAGAAAAATAAAGCATTACAACAGTTGCTGAACTTGAGAGTGTCCTATTTGCTGTCAGTCTCTGTAATCCCTGGAATATGGTTATACCTATAAGGATGGTGAATATACCAGCAGCCACAGGGCCAAAAGACCGAAGAGACCATCCCATCTGACGCTCCATTAGTACAAGGGAAATAGCCAGGACAATACCGACTCCTGTAACTATTGCTCTTCCGCCACGATTCTCTCCAAACATCTTGCCCAGAGTCACTTTGGCTATACCGACAAAAATCACGAGATAGATTGCCAGATCCCATACCGTGCTGTATTTGTCATAGGCTCTTGCAATATCCAGCCCTGCAAGTGGGGCGAATAGCTGGTCCAGAATATTTTGGGCACTGACCTCTGGGATAAAAACTGGAACTAATATAAATAGGCACAGAATTGCAAGTATCACCACTTTTTTCATTCTGATGGTTAGAATACATTTCTACTATAATAATTTTGCGGTTTTTAAGCGGATTCTGGAAGAAAGTTTTTTATATGATTGATGTTTTATGAGTGCAGTGGAATTTATGAGTGGAGATAAAGATGGATATTGAGGACTACCTTGCTAAGAGAATGAAACTCGCTAAAGCTCACCGGAATAAGATAAAGGACTTCAAGGTATTTGACTTTAATTATATTCCTGCGAAACCGATTATGAGAGAAGAAATTAAGCCTGTGATTGATGCTATGGTTATGTATCAAAAAGCTTGTCTGAGCCACTCGGCACTTTTGGTGGGGTCAAAAGGAAGCGGCAAAACTCTTATGGTCAAGTACCTTCAGAGACTCTTTGAAAATAAAATAGGTCTTACAGTCAAGTATGCTAATTGTAGAAGTAACAACACTTCTTTCAAAATTATTGCCCATCTTACCAATTCCAGGGCAAGAGGGTGCTCTCTTTCAGAACTATGGAAAAGGTTTGAAGAGATGTATCCAGGCAAAACTGTTGTTATTCTTGATGAAATAGACCTTATTTCTCCTAAAGATAGAAATAAAGACATTCTCTACTTGCTAAGTAGAAGCGAAAATAACTATATGACCATCATCCTGTCAAATAACCCAAAATTCTTGTATGAGCTTGATGCACCTACAAGAAGCTCATTACAGCCTGAGATTATTTATTTTAAGAACTATGATGCCTTACAGATGTTTGAGATACTGAAAGCACGAGCTACAGAAGGAATCAGGAAGCTTTCGGCAGGAATATTAAAGAAAATCAGTGCACTCACAGTTCAGAACACAAACTCTGATGTGAGGGTAGCTATAAAGACATTACTATATTCAGTTATAGAATCCAACAAGAGTACCCAAGAAAACTTTGAGAATGCTCAGCGTGATATAGTAATTGATATGATAAATGACCTTAATGACAAGAATATTCTGGCTTTGAAGGCAACATCCGCAGACAGAAAAAAGTTTGTTAAAGATGTCTACAAGGGATATGTAAAGCTAAGCAACCTCCACAAGGAGAAAGCATTCTCATATGTCCATTTTTATAATAATTTAAGCTATTTACAATCTCTGGGGCTAATATTACTTGTTTCTACCAAGGTAAATCGTGCCTACACATACAGAATATCCTTATTATTCGATGAGCAGGTTCTTAACAGTGTTTATTCTATGCGTTTTGGTAGGTAGAGTGTGCACAGTTTATGCGTCAGCACAGATTTTGGATGCAGGTATGTTTGCAAATTTTATACTATATCTTTCAATATAGAAAATAATAATATAATAAAAAAAGAAAACCTAACATTTTATTATTTAGTTTCACGTGTAAACTCCACACACACTCTTAAGTTAGGACTCTTGGTCTTGCACACAGACTACATAAATTCTTTTGATACAAGCTTTGTTCATTGGCTCGGTCTTGTTAAAGCAGGCAGGGTCAATTTCCCTGTAGACCATAACAGTGCTGTTTGGACTGTATGTCTTGCAGAGGTCCATATCAACTTCTAAACACCTATTCGTTGATACGAGTATTATTGTAGCATGAATTGCCAGAATTATTGAGAACACCAATATTAGAAGTAGTAATTTTCTTGTAATATCTTCCCTGAGCCACTTATGGAGACGTTTCTTCATGCAAGTTCAGAATATGCACAAATATATAAGCTTTTTGTTAGAATATAGCTCAAACGCCAAATAAAGCCTGCTGAGGCATTTTTTCTTATGGGGTAATATTCTGTGATACCTTTGAAAATTCAAATAGCAAGAAAAGAAAGGGGGTTCCGCACCTCCCCCAAAGAAAAGAAAAAACTTGCAATTTTCAAAATTATAATTAATAATTAAATGCAAACATTGCAAGCAAGAACAACTCATAGGTAATCATATAGAATGGATTAAATATCATATTAAGAGGTCTGGATAGATGTCCCAAAAAAGTATAAAAAAATAGAGGAATAAATATGTCTGCTTTAGACAAGGATACAAAATTAGAATTTCCTCACGTGTTGGTAATAGATGCTTCGGCAGGCTCAGGCAAGACTCATACATTAACACAGAGATTTGTTCAACTTATTCTATCAAATCAGATATCCCGAAACGAACTGGCAAACGTTTTAGCAATCACATTTACCAACAATGCGGCGAGAGAGATGAAAGAAAGGATTCTCAATTGGCTCAAGAAACTTGCTTTTGACGAAGACTGTGACGAAAAAAGCCAGACACTTGAACTTGTTGACATAACTTCTCAAGAATTGTCTCAGAAGGCCACGAAAGCAGTTGAGAATATCCTCAACAGATATTCTGATTTTCATATCCAGACCATAGACAGCTTTATGAGCCAGGTTCTGCGTTCATCCGTGATTGAACTGAAGTTACCTCCAGGAGTTGAAGTTACGAAAGCTTACGATAACCTGCTTGACTACACCCTGTCGGTTATGTTAAAGGAGGTTGGCAAGGGTACGGATAAGTCTCTTGAAAAGGAAATCCAGGAGTTCCTTGATTTGCTGATTCAGGAGAAAGGAAGCTTTCCCTGGAGAGCGGTTGAAGCAGTTAGAAACACATTTAACGATTTCCTTGTAAAGGAAGGAAAGGTATTAGAGGAAATAACCTTTGAAGATAAAAGAAATGCAATTAACGAGAGATTTGCTATAGTGACGGAGCTTTGGGAAAAGTTCTCGACTATGGGAATTGCTGATAAAATCAAGAAAAGCATTAAAACTGCCATTGAAGATAAAAATATAAAAACATTTATTGAAAAGTACTCGCAAAATCTTCCCAGACTTAAGAATAACCAGGAAGCTTGCCAATCGTGGGCTGACTTGGCTCCTGTGGTGACAGAAATGGCAGAGTATTTCTCTGTATCAAGGTACTATCATTATGGTCAGTTGTATAAGCGGTTTAAGAACTTGCTTGATAGGGTCAAACGGGAGAAAGAAATCATACATATCAATGATATTAACAAATCGCTTTCTCATTATATAAGGAAAGAAACAGTTCCAGAAATTTACTACCGACTTGGTGATGTTCTGTATCACTTTTTGATTGATGAATTTCAAGATACTGACAGGGTTCAATGGGAAAATATGAAACCTCTTATTGAGGAGAGTCTTTCCAAGGAGGGCTCTCTTTTTACCGTTGGCGACTTGAAGCAGGCAATTTATATGTTCAGAAACGCTGATTACAAGATAATGAGAGAAGTGGTGAAGGAAGTAGTAGCCCGGGATAATATAGGTGAGATGTATCTCCCACGCAGTGCAATTCAGAATGCGAGGGTGATTCCGCTTAAAGAAAACTATCGTTGTGGAGAAGTGATTTTGGATTATGTAGAAGGAATATTTAAGAACAAAGTGAATGGGTTAGTAGGAACTGAATTCCTCAGGGAAGATAGAACAGGACTGACGCGGTACATTCAGAATCCTTCGAAGGGCAGAAAAGGAAAGGGCTATGTGGAGACGAGAATTATAAGTGGCGATGATGAGAATGCTGAAAAAGTTGCCTTGCTTGAAATCCTGAATGACATCATAAAAAGAAGATATAATTACAAGGACATTGCTATTCTTGCCAGAAAGAATGCCGAAATTGAAAAAATTGTGGAATGGCTCACAGAAAGTAGCATCCCGGCAGCTTCCTATAGTTCACTGGATATAAGACAGCGAAAAATCATTATGGAAATTGTCCATTTGCTAAAGTTTCTTGATTCTCCAATAGATAATCTGGCTTTTGGAACTTTTATATTGGGTGATGTTTTTACAGAAGCTGTGGGAGCTACTTCACGGAAACTGGAGACAAATGCCATTTGCGATTTCATTTTCAAAGCATCCCATGAGGAAGGACAATCAGAGTATTTGTATATTAAATTCAAAGAATCCGAGAAATTCAAGGGTTTATGGAACACATTTTTTGAGGATATTTTCAACAAGGTTGGTTATTACCCTATATACGATCTTGTTTCACTAATTTATAGGACATTTCGTGTTTTTGAGAATTTCCAAGAAGAAACAGGTTTTCTCTTGAAATTCCTTGAAACTGTGGGGGTTATTGAGTCAAAAGGAATGAACAGTATAAAGGATTTGATACAAATGGTGGAAGAAGATAATGATGAATCCGTTTTTAGTATCGTTCTTCCTGATTACATAGATGCAGTTAAAGTGATGACATTTCATAAATCAAAAGGGCTTGGCTTCCCTGTTGTAATTAATATGTTATATGATAGTGGAAGTAAAAAGGACTACACTTTCTTTCAAAAATATGGGGACGAATTGCGGCAGTATTACATAATCAAAGCTTTTACTGAAAAATCCGAGAGATTGAAGAATATATATGAAGAACACCGGTTGGATGAGAGAATCGAGTTTCTAAATTGCCTCTATGTCACAAATACACGGGCGCAAGAAGAATTATACAATATAGTGAAACGGAAAGAGAAAATTGATAATCCTTGCCTGGGTCTATTTGAGGAATACAGCGATGGAGCGAAAAGAAAGTTTGCAACTAAGCCTCCAGTTGCACAACCTGAAAGTGTAACGCTTCCTGAGAAGGTGGAGGTCGAATTTGTCGGTGAGGAAAGAGAAGACTGGTCGATCGGAAGATTACTGGAGACAAAAAGGGGAGAGTTCTTCCATGAAGTTTTGGCCCAAATTGAGTATTTGCAGGATGAGATTGAAGTTACAGTTGATAAGCTTGTTGAAGATACGCAGAAAAACAGGAAAGAGTCATATGACTTGGGGGAAGTCAAGAAGATACTTCTCCGATTCTTGAATATAGAAAGTGTGAGAGGATGGTTTCAAGCACAATCAGACAGGGAGATTCAAACAGAAGTGGAATATAGTGATGAACAAGGTGTGCTTTATAGGCTTGATAGAGTCATCATAGACATAGATAAGATAACAATAGTTGATTTCAAAACAGGTGAGGAAAAGATGAGCCATTATCGTACGCAAGTGAAGAATTATGTTAAGGTAGTCAAGAAGCTCGTTCCTCAAAAAGAGGTTAAGGGATACTTAGGATTTATAGATACCTTGGAAGTCGAAGAAGTAAAATGAAAAAAGGAATACTTGCATATCCATCAGTAGATATCATTCAGCTTGTGGCTAACATTCTTCTTGAGGAAAAAGAGTATTTGTCCCGTAATCTTGTGGTTTTTCCTGGAAAAAGACCGTCTCATTTTTTGAGAAGATATTTGGCTGATGTTCTCAAATCACCCTTTAGGGCTCCCAAGCTGCTGTCCATAGAGGAATTTGTCGATTTCTGTTGTAAGCTATCAGGCAGGAGGGACAGAAGGATAAATGATATCGATGCGGTGTCTATTATTTTCAATCTACACAAGAAGAATAGATTAATTGGTAGAGAAGGCGAGGAGCTGGATATTGATAGCTTTCTTATTTGGGGTTTTAAGATATTCTCGGACTTTGAAGAAATGTACATGGCAGGAGTGAAACCGTCTGACTTGCAGAAAAGTGAAGTAATTGCAGGAGAAAAACTGCCGGGAAGTATCTACGAAAGATTAACGTCTCTGTCTGTGCTTTACGAGTCTTTTTATGAATATCTTTTGGAGAACGAACTCTCTACAAGGGCATCAAGATACAGAGATACGTTGAATACTGTTGGTGAGATAGACTTGAATGTGTTTAAGAAAGTAATTTTTGTTGGCTTTTTCGCTTTTACTAATACGGAAAGAAAGATTTTTGAGCAGTTGAAAACAAGAGATAATGTGAGTTTTATTTTCCAGAAAGGTCATGGTATTGAATTGACTATCTCGGAGTTGAATATTGATGTTGAAGAGATGGGAGAAGACGATAAAAGTCCAAAAATATCATTTTATCGGGCGATGGATGTACACGGCGAAGTGTTCTCCCTTAATCAGGTCTTACATGAAAAGAAAGACTTTGACAGGAAAGATGTTATAGCTCTTCCATCCACAGAAAGTCTTTTCCCAATAGTTCAACAAACTCTTCCTTTTACTAACAACAACTACAATATCTCTATGGGGTATCCTTTGTTCCGTACGCCTGTCTATTCCCTTATTGAGACTCTCGGGAGGTTGCTTGAGACAAGGGAGGACGATGAATATTTTGTTCCTGATTACTTGAGATTTGTGCTACATCCCTATGTGAAAAATATCTATTATAAAGGTGCCAGTTATCCAACAAGAATTATTCTTCATACGATAGAGGAACAATTAGTAAAACGAAATCGAAGATTTGTCAAATTGGAGGAAATCGAAGAGGATAAATCTATTATTCAAGAATGTGTGAAAAAGCTCAAAGAAGGTAGAAAAAGCAATATCAGCACCGAGAAAGTCATAAGACACTTGAAAAAAATCCATACAGTTTTGATAAAACCCTTCGAAGATATAAAAAACGTTGAGGATTTTGGTGAAAAACTTCTTGTGTTGGTAACATTCATATCTACCAGCAGTCCAGCGAAGATGCATCCTTATACAAGGCCATTTATAAAAAGGATGATAGAGGGAATTTATGAACTCAAAACATCAGGTTTAAAGGATGAGAAGTTCAATGAAACTAAAAGTTATCTAAAATTATTAAGAAACTATTTCCGCACGGTGACATATCCGTTTGAAGGAACTCCGGTTAAAGGTCTTCAGGTTCTCGGATTTTTGGAAACACGAAACATCAAATTTAACACGCTTTATCTACTAGACGGAAATGAAGGAATAATTCCTGATACGAAAAAGGAAGATACATTGCTACCGTATGAAGTAAGAAAGCATTTAGGACTGCCGACTTATGTGGAAAAAGAACGAATCGCAAGATACCATTTTGAAAGATTGGTGAACTGTGCTAAGGAAGTTCATATATTCTATGTTGAAAGTGCGGATAAAGAGAAAAGCAGATTCGTGGAAAAGCTTATGTGGAATCTGCAGAAAGAGCATAAAAATCTGGAACTTCAGAATCAAAAAGAGGCTTTCTTCGGAGTACAATTTAGCCAAAAGAATCCAGGAGCAATTAGGAAGAATGAGGACATGATAAAATGTCTTGAAAAGCATAGGTTTTCTCCTAGTGCGTTGGATACCTATTTGCATTGTCCACTCAGATTCTATTACCAGTATGTTTTGAATTTACAGGAAAAAGAAGCAATCTCAGATGTTTTGGAAGCAATTAAAGTAGGTGACATAGTTCACAAGATTCTTGAGAAGTTCTTCAAACCAAAAGTAGGTCGGGAAATGAAAATCGAGGATGAGGATTACCAGAGAATGGACGAGATAGTTGAAGATCTCTTTGCAAAACATTATGGTGGAAATGTCGAAGGGGGAAGTTATTTGACTAAATTGCAGGTCAAAAGAAGAATGAGGGATGTTATTAACTTGCATAATAACAAATTTTACGATGTGGTGATTGAAGAGTGTGAAGATTGGCATGAAGGTAAGATTACTTTATCTAATGGACAGAAAGTAAACCTTGTAGGAAAAATTGATAGGATTGACAGAAGAAATGGGCAGATTTGCGTAGTTGACTACAAGACAGGAAAAAATACTGATGTGCCAAGTACTACGAAATTTCCTGCCTCGCCAAGGGAAGAATGGTACAAGACTTTGAAGTCAGTTCAACTACCTTTTTATATACTTGTATATCTCGATGAGCACAAAGATATTTCCATAAACGAAATCAACAGTTGTTTAATGCTCCTGGGAACAAAGACTATCAAAGAGGAATTCCTCTTTAAGGACAAAACAGAGAGAAAAAAGTTCTTTGTAATGTATAGAGAAGCAATAACTACGCTAATCGGTGAAATACTAGATAAGAATGTCGAATTTTCCCCGACAAAAGATTTTGAAAAAGAATGCGTATGGTGTAGTTACAAGAATATTTGTGGCACTCAATGGGTAGTGAAAAAATGGTAGCACGCCAAGATATAGTATGATTACAAAAATTAATGAGTTGAAATATATCTGTAATTTTCAATGTTTTTTATGGCAAAATAAAATACCCGAATTTTCCAAGGTGAATATTATATTCGGGTACAATGGGAGTGGCAAAACAGTTTTCTCAAATGTTTTTAAGCTGTTTTCTACAAAAGAAGATACTGCTAATTTATTGTTTAGCGAACTGGCATCAAATGACAGTGATGCTTCAGTGGAAATCGCAATAGATAAGAAGAAAATCAAATACAAAGATAGTTGTCTTAAAAAGGATATTTACGTTTTCAACTCAGATTTTATTACAAAACACGTTTATGATGGGACAAAAGCGAATATATCAGAATTTGATAGTGCAGTAACTACTAAAGAACAACTTACAAATCCCAAAATTCAGCACCTTGAAGAAGAAATAAACAAATTAGAACAAAACAAAACAGAAGAAGAAAGTCAAAAGGAAGCTTTAGACAAAAAATTTGAAGAAATAAAGGATCGTTTATCTCGCGAATTCAACCAAAATATTATTGGTAAAAGAGTTACTGTTACGCAATCATTAACAATACCAACAAAAAAAGCAGCAGAAATTCGAAAAGAATTAGATAGTTGTTATCAACAATACCAACTGAGTAAAAAGCAAGAGACTTTGAACAAAGATAAACAAATTTTAGAGGATGTAGATTTTCAGACTATCAAAATTGATGCCCAATTAATCTCTCAGGTATTGGGAAAAACAATTTCGAAAGTTGCTCGTGAAAAAGTTGTTCAAAAATTAACACGTTATTCTAGTTTTGTACCTACAAAGGTGGAAAACCTCCAAGATTGGTTTGAAGACGGGCATTCTTTTCTACAAGATATAAAAAAGAAAGGAGAAACTAAGTGCCCATTATGTGATAGTGATATTCAAAAAGGTATGGAAGAATTATTAGATGAATACAATAGTTATTTTAGTGAAGAACATAAAAATCTTTCTCAGCAGATTGAATTACTAATGAGAAATATTGAAGGAATAAAGAATTTACTTTCCAATAATAAAACTATAGCTTTGCAACTTAAAAATATTTTTGATAGATATGAGAGTTTACATAGAGAAGAAAAGAATAAAGACGAGCGGGAAGATTTTAAGCTTAATAATTTAGAAACTAATCTTAAAAGCTTGAAAGAGAGACTTGCAAGCAAAAAGAATGATTTATTAAGAACCATGACCAACAATGATTTAATCAGCGAGATAGAGGCAACAATTACAAACTACAACTCTCAAGTGGAGAAAAAAGAAAACATGAAAGATAAGTTATTAGAAAAGTTAAAGCAATCTTTTGACTCCAGTGAATTAGAAAAACAGGCAAAAGAATTTGTGAGGCAATTAACACAGGCAGAATTCAATGAACACAATGGTGGTGAAAAAATAGAAAAATATCAAGAAATAAAGAGACAAATAGAAGGAATAAAAGCTCAGCTAATACCCATTGAAAACCAACGAAAGACAGAAGTTGATAGCTTAAAGAACGAGTCAAAATATATTAACGATTTTTTGAAAAAATCAGGAGTTCATAATTTTACAGTAGATATTGATAAAAAACAAACTCAAGAAAACATACAAATTCATTACAAAAATGGTTGTACAAGGTCAAAGTTAAAATACTCTCTTAGTGAAGGTGAAAAAACAGCATTGGCTTTCGCTTATTTTTTAAGCCTAATCAAATATGAAGTATTTGATAATACAAGAGATAATCTTGCCCAACAAACAATTGTTGTTATAGACGATCCTATATCGAGTTTGGATGAAGAGCGTTTATATACTACTGCTTACTTAATTAGTCATTCATTTAAAGATGTAGAACAACTTTTTGTATTAAGTCACAACCTTATTTTTTTAAAGTTTTTTAGTAATATTACCACTCATGATTCTAAAGAAAGACAAGATTATTATCTTTGTAATCATAAAATGACATTAGACTCTTTACCGACAGGTTTAACAAACTACACAACGGTATATTTTCAAAAACTACATGATATTATTGAATATCAAGAAAACCGTATAAAGTATGATGAAGTCAAAAAATTTATTCCTAATCACATTAGAGTTGTATTAGAAACATTTTTAAGTTTTAAATTTGCTGCCTTAAAGCAAGGAAGTTCAGGAGAAAAATATTATTCTGCAGGATTAGACAAGCTTATAAACAACTTGAAAAACAAAACACATCTTTTTGAAGGATTTGTTGAAATTGAAGATATTGATAAATCCAATTTTATTGAAAAACTAGAAAAAATTAAAAGGATAACAGATTCCCAATCACATGGTGGTCCTCAAAGTATTGATGAGTTTAATTTTATAAGTGAAAATGAGCTAAAAGACATAACTAAAGATGCTTTAAACATT
This sequence comes from bacterium, assembly GCA_030605695.1. Taxonomy (GTDB): domain Bacteria; phylum Hydrothermota; class UBA3073; order JACQXS01; family JACQXS01; genus JAGMCN01. The sequence goes on from JAUWHX010000092.1 coordinate 40,887, forward strand.
ATAAAATATTTAGATCAAATTCATTTTGACTCTGTTAAAGAGAAAGTTAGTAATATTACAAACTCTTCTTGATATTAACCCGTAACAAAAGATAAATTATCGAACTATATTGTTTTTTGAAAATATTATATCCTAATAGAAGTTACTATACCGTTTCCAACCACATTGATTCTCAAGTCTTGGTTTTGTCATATGGTAGCCTTTAAACTTTCTACTTTGGAGTTTTTTTCTTGCAATTTTCTAAACTCTATAATAAAATAGTATCCAAATGAGAAAGCAAAGTTTAAAGGAAAGGATAGATAGAGAATACGATAATCTCAGACAGAGAAAATTTACATGGGATTCGTCACGGGGCAAAAAACTGGCTCGTGACCTTGTAAGATATAAGCTCTGCAAGCATTTTGGATGGAAAGATGAACAGACATACAAAATGAGAGATCTAGTAAGCGTAGATATTAAATTGCTCAGAAATCTTGGTTTAGGAAGTATACTCAATAAATTCCAGGGTATTCTTGATGTTATCTACCATGCATATCCAAAAATGGAGAAAGAATTCAGCAAGATTGTGATTGCTTCCATAGAATACTTCCTGGAGCATTCCGAAGGTGAAATGCCAAGAAAATTCTATCCAAAGCCCCATTCTGATTTTGAAAAAAGACATGGAATAAGCACTAAAGAAGTATACAACGCTATGCGCAGATATGGGCAGTTAAATACTCTTGAGAAAATAAAAAGATAGGTAGGCAGTTTATACCGACTTGCCCAGGTCGTTTAATCTATCCAACCATCACTTTTTGAGTGCTCTTGCGTCTCTGATTTGATTGCTTTGCTTCAGTTCCATTGCCATCCGGTTCAAAGAAGTCATTGTTTAGTTGCCGGAGTTCCTTGAAAAGTCTGCTGATTTTCTCTGCTTTTTGCTCTCTGAGTCTATCTATCTCTGGCGCTGGAGTTATCACAATCTTCTCCGGTGCAATCTCCAATTTTACGCTCTTATCTGCTTTGAATCCTATTTCTTCAAGCCATTTACCAAATAGCTTTAAAAATGGGACTTTACCACCACCTTCTGGTGATGATGCTTCTGCTATGATTAAATGCCTTACTTCCATAATTGCCTCCTATGACTTTTGCACAGCTATGTCAATTGCTGTATTAACTACAATAGTCCAACATTCCATTCCCCACTCTATGCCTTTCTTTACCTGATACAGCTCATCATCTGTAAGCTTCCGTCCTATCCGTTTTTGAGCAAGGAGCTGTGCGTCCTCTTCAATTATCTGATACAAAATTCTATTTCCCCATTCATTCTTGCAAAAGGACATGATTTTCACCTCCTTCAAAAGTCAGAATTTTCTTTGCAGTCTCTTCAACTGCTGTCTCAGGCAAGGATTCATCAAGCATTTCGTCATAAAGCACGTGCACGCACTCATGAAGCAAGGAGAGACCACCATCTTCCTTGCCTATAACAATCTCTCCCTTGTCATAATCAACATAGGCATCTGCAAGCCATGTCCTGCGATATTCAATATCAAAACCTGCTGAAATCACTGCCATTATCAATTGTTCAATCATCTCTGCCTCCAATAAAATAAAAAGGGCAGGAAATAAATCCCGCCCCCTGTTTTAATCAATAATCTCAATAACCTAACATTTCTCCTATATCATACCCTAAATCTGTATCACATTCACCACAGTGGCAGTGCTCTGCACTTCCTGAATCCTTCTTTACATACCTTTTGTCCTCATCGTCCCATTCCCAAGTTATATCATCATACTGCGTCTGAGTCACCTTATTCATTGGTTTGCCACAATTCGGGCAAATAAACTTACCTTCTTTATCCTTTTTGAAATCCATAGCTCCTCCTATTTCAGTGAACTTCTGTTACATCAAACTCTTGAAGATGGCTTTTTCTAACCAACTCCCCGTCATCTGTGTTGCGAACTATATCTTCTGCTTCATTACTATCTTTAGCTTTCACTTCTATAATCCCATGCCATCTCCAATGAACTCTAAAGGTTTTATGCTCCTTTTTATCTCTCATTTTTTTACCTCCTTCTATTTGGTCCCTGGACTCACGGTTAGCTCATTGCCTGTAGATGAGTTTACCCGAGCCCTGACTCCATATTCTTTCAAAAACTCCTTATTTCTATCTCTAATTTCATCTCTACGGAGTCTTACCTGATACTGTGTTCTGTTCCCCAATTGGTTTTTGAGATAAACCTTGCTTTGCATAACAAAATTGTCCCTCGCAATAATCTGGTGTGAAATAGTAACACTTTTCACATTCAAGATTATCGCACTCTTCAACTGTCTCTGGTATAAACCTCTGTAATGTCTTTTTCTTCATCTTAATCACCCCCCTCAAATTACATCTCTATCCTTCAAAGATACCCAACTTGTGTTTCCAAGTATCACATGGTCCAACACTGGTATTCCTAAAATCTTGCCTGCTTCAGCAATTTGCTTGGTGACCTTCTTATCATCTTCACTGGGCTCTGGCTCTCCGCTTGGATGATTGTGGACCAAAATGATATTTGCTGAATTTGCCAAAATAGCTGGTTTAAAGACTTCACGACCACAAACTGCTGATGAGGTCAAAGTTCCAATACTAACAGTGTTAATGCAAATAACTCTATTCTTTGCATTTAAGCAAATCACCACAAAATGCTCTCTATCCTTCTTTCTCAAGCTTGACAGCAGTTTCCAGACATCTTCAGGGTTTGTTATTGTAGGACCTAATTTCTCAGGAGCTTCTCTTACCATCTCAATCTGCACTTCTAATCCTTTGTACATAATGACCTCCATTTTAGCTTAATAATAAAACAAAACAGCCCCCACAATGGAATGGGGGCTGAAATGTTAAATGCTTAAGAAACAACGAGAAGATTCTTATTCAAATCTAACAGGCATCAGCAAATAGAGGTGTTCATTCTCGCTATTATCAGGCTTTAATATCATTGGAGATACTGGATTCTTAAAACTCCACTTAACCTGTTCACCTTTAATCGCAGATACTATATCAAGCAGATATTTGGCATTAAATCCAATCTCTAAAGCATCTCCGGTATACTTGCATTCAACTCTAACCACAGATTCACATCCTTCTGCTGCAGATGTTAAGGCAAGTTCATTAGCACCTTTATCAATCTTAAGTTTCGCTAATTCATTCGACTTTTGAGCAAATACCTCAACTTGTTTTAATCCTTGAATAAGCTTCTCTCTACCTATAATCATCAGTTTATCGTTATCATCTGGGATAACTGACTCATAGGGAGGGTAGTCTCCTTCGAGAAGTCTCGTCACTACTGTTAGGTTTCCAGAAGAAAAGCCAATCATTGTTTTATCCACAAGAACCTGAATTGTATGAGCTTCCATTTTTCTCAAATGTTTTGCAATGTCTGATGGGACAACCAGTTTTTGTTCTTGCTCAAACTCTCCCGAAATGCCAATTTCTGCCAGTCTGTGCCCATCAGTGCCAACAAGAATGAGCTTATCCTTTCTAAAATCAAACAAAGTGCCAGACAAAACACTAGAATAAGTCTCCTTGCCTGTAAGTGCAGATACAGAGCTCATTGCAGATTGAAGCTCAGTTCTCGGAATGTATATGCCATTTGAGCCGGGAAGAGGTTTCTCTATCGGGTAATCCTTTGGATTCGCTAAAGGCAATTTAAACTTTGAGCCATTGGATTTAATCACAAGTTGCTTATCCTTTGTCTCCAAACTCACATCTTCTTCTGGCAAAAGTTTTGAGATTTCAGCTAACTCTTTGCCAGAGACTACTACAATACCTTCTTCGTCAGTTTGACATGTAGCTTCAGCTCGTAGCCAGATATTCAAGTCAGTAGCTGTGGCTTTTACTGAACCGTTTTCAACTTGCAGTTTCACACATTCAAGTCCAGCCAAACTATTTTTCTTAATAACACTGACTACCTTGTCTAAAACTTCCCTCAAATAGGTTTGATGCATTAAAACTTTCATCTCGTCCTCCTTTCAATAAAAAAAGGCGTCCAGTTTACCCCGTTAATTGCGGGGCAAAGCCCAGACGCCCTTGGTTTTTAGAATACCCTATATGTTAGAGAGTGTGACTTGCTTCAATTTTGCAGGTAGGTCGTGGATTCTCTCTACATAAATTACTCTCTCCTTGCTAAAATACTCTCTTAACTCTAATTCATCACTTCCCTGCACACCTATACAGATTACCTTGATGTTATAGGTATCAGCATACTGAAGCAAGTCTTCTATACTAAGCTCACCTCTCAAATCTCCATCTGTCAGGATAATAACCAGCTTCTTGTGTGCAGGTATTTCCTTTGCTAACCTCAGGCACTCTTTCAGAGCTAAAGAAAAGTTTGTGCCACCCTGAGCACTCAAGCCAACTGGAATTCGCCGTAATACAGTATCTAAAGATACAGACTTCTTGCCTTTAATCAACTGTGGCACATCATCAAATCCTAAAACCTGTGCTTTCACTCTTGGTATGGTTGAGAGTGCTTTGTAAAGAGTAGAAGCTATCTGGATTGTGACTTCTTCTTTGGCTCCCTCTGCCATCGAACCCGAACGGTCAAAACATAAAATAATACTCGTCTCATCAATAATCCTTGCAATCCGCCTCACTTCTTTCCTGACTCTGGCTTCTTTTGGATTGGTCTTAATCTCATGGAAATGAGATGGACTAAATCGCTCTCCTACGACACTTGGAGCCATTCTCTTGATGGTTCTCTGGAATAACATAGGTCTCAGGCTATTTCTCACCTCTCCCACAATAGACTCATTTATGTCTGGAATGCCAGGAGCTGTCTCTTTTTGCTCCTCTAAGTCATACGGTTTCTCAATACAGCTGTGCATCCTCTCTACAGACTCTTTAGCAATATCCTTCTCTACCTTTCTCATAGCTTCCCTGTATTTGTCCAGCACTCCATTTCTCTCTGCGAGTTTTTGCAGTTTAGCTGCATCACTCTTACTCAGCTTCCTGTTTCCAAAACCAGAGGATTTAGCTATCTTATCTACCATTTCAGGAGTCAGGTTACTTGCACTGGATTTGCCTGATTTCTTACCTTGCCCCTTGTCACCACCGCTACCTGCCTGTTTCTGCTTTTTCCTCTCTTCCTCTATCCAGAAATCCTTTAATACTTTAAACAATCGCTTTACGAGTTTGGGCCTGTCTTTAATCTCTGCTTTCCGTGCTTCCTTTGCTATAGGCTTGAGTTTTTCAAAGGTCTTGTGTAGAGTGTGACTCTTGGGCAAGCTCCTGACATCCTTTCCATTAAACTTAACTCTCCTTTTCCGCATAAAGTTAATAGCTATGCCAAGAAGAGCAGAGAGTTTCTGCCTCTTTGTTTTCAAAGGCATTTTCTTAAGGTCTGTGCTTTGCTCGTAGGTTGTATTATTCAGGCTAATCGTGAAAGGAATTGAGCCGGGCCAGGTTTGAGGAGTAAAGTTAAAGTCATTGGAGTCACAGATGACATTGTTGAGTATCGCTGGTTTTGTATCGTTAGCTTCGCCACTCAAAAGGTGAGCAGATTCGTGATAAGCAAGTCCAACCACAATGGAGAAGAGGAGCTCACGGCTCGCATTTGCCACAAACTCCTCTCCAAGAAACTCTCCAAGTGTTGGCTCTGAAATTGGCAGTTGTAATACCTGTCTCGGTTTATAAATCGCACAGGGCTCAGGAGAATCTTCAACGGGGATAGTAAACCCTATCACTCTTCTAACATAATGCCTTATATAATCAGCGAGTTCTGGTCTCATTTTTGCCTCCAATCGTTATGTCGTTGCCTGTGGAGGACTTAATCTTTCCTGCTACACCAAAGTTCTCTAAAACTTCCTTAACCTTGTCCTCCAACTCCTCCTGGTGTTCTCCATCAAGAAAAGAGTCAACCCTGATAATCATCTGCAAGAATCCAGTACCCTCATCCCAATCAGGCACTTCATAGCATTGCTTCAATATCTCATACTCCTTATCTGTCAAATTTCCCTGATGCCAGTTCGAATGTAGTCGAAACAACAAAGCCAACACCGCAACCTCATCTCCGTCAAGAGCTTCTTCTATACTTTGCTCCTTTTTGAATACAGCTACTACATTTTCTATTGCTTCTTGCAAAACATCTGTCAACTTACTCATGCGACACCTCCTTATACTCTCCTTTTTCTATGCAGTCCTGAAATGACTCATCTGCCATTTGCTCTACAAGCCATTCATCAACTATATCCATTGTGGCTACTTCATAGTCTCCGTTCTTAATGGCTTCTAAAGACTCTCCCTTTAACCTATATCGGTAGGGAACACTGATTGTGCATTCAATAATCATTTTACCTCCGTTGTCTCTTTTTGCCTTAACTCGTTATACCTATCAATTACCATCTGGAATGGTTTTAAGCCTCTTCTCAGCATTTCATTTACTGTGCTTATCATAAGTTCAAAAAGAGTTTCATTATCGCAATCTTTAATATTCTCTTTTAGTAGTTTCATCCTGTCCTCCTTACTTCAACAAATTTCTTTACCTTCTTTATCAACCACACAAGAGTAAATCCAAACCTCGTATCCTTCTAACCCGCACTTCGAACACTTTTGAGGAATTTCTATGGTTTCTCCAAGTCCATCAAACTTGAGCTCTTTTCTCCAATCCTTTACATATTCCCACTCATGGTCGCATTTCTTGCTCATCTTTTCACCTCCTCTCTTATGGAACATCTATATTTCCATTTCTTGCTGATTCGTTACTCAGCATATCAAAAATATTACCTATACTTTCTTTTACAAGAAACCTCTTATTCTCGCAAATAATCAAAGTACCATCTTTTTTCGCACCAAATGTAAATAAATCAGGTGCTTCAAACTTAACTGGCTTGCCAGTCTTTGCATCTGTTAAAGTTATCATTCTGCACCTCCATTTAAGTCTCATAAACATCTTTCTCATCCACATCAGTTTGCACTTCCTCAAATTTCTCCAAATCATCTCTAACTTCATCTATGGCATTGGCTATCTGCTCCAAATCTCCTCCCTCAAAAAACCTTGAACCTGTATCAACAACTCCCTTTATTATCCGGAGTGCTCTTACAAAATTATCATACACACCCCTCTGAATCGGACAAATTACATTCCTCGGTTTGTCTTCTGCTTCAAAATAATAGTCTTGTCTATCTTCTCTTGCCTTATCATTTCCTTCTTGACATTTCCTTAACTGCACTTTCCTGGAACCATAAATAGCGTGCAGAACTTTAATATCATTACAGTTATACTCATCAGCAGTTACTTGCCACACAATCCAAACTTTCATATTACACCCCCTTTTACGCTTTCCACTATGCTCCTTCTGGAACAGCCATACTTTTTCCCTCTATCTTCTCCGGTGTGATAACATACTGGAAAGCATTGAGACAATTCAACTTCTCGTGTCCTATCTCCATTATCACTGCCTTCTCTCCTTCTGCCAGGTGCTTCTGGATAAACTCTGCAAACTCAAAATCTTCATAACCTTCATCAGGCCCACAATTAAACGGAATGTGCGAATATCCAGCCAGGACTACTTCATTCTCTTTTAACTCCTCTAACGAATCCTTCGTGAAAACTTCAACATCATTCATCCAAATTTTCTCATTCTCAATAGCTTTTAAGAATACCTTCACATCTTTAACCTTAAAAGCATTGCTTCTTGTACAAGCCATATACTCAGCCATTATTCCCTCCCTTTTACATAATCTACTAACTTTAGTTTTCCTCTGGCATTAAAGCCAATGATACCCTGGCTTTAATTTCATCAAATAATCCAACATCAATATTCTTACCCAGTTCATCTAATACCTCACTCACTATATAATGTGCAAGGTCATCAATTTTACTGCCACCTGCTTTTAAATTACATAGCAGGGGGTCATAAATCTCCTGTCCACAAACCGGGCACTTACCCTCTCTTAACTTTCCCATTCTTACCTCCTTACAATAATCACATCATCTTCTTCCATATGAAGCCAGACATCTGACAACTCACCCGGCCGTAATATCTCTTCTCTATTATCCCATTCTCCTTCACTGGCGAAGAATAGTTTAATCGGTTTATCAGTCTCGTTTTTTATCTTCATAACCCCTCCTAATCGTCTAATTCTATTACATCTCTAATTTCCCAATCCTTATCTTCAGAACGAGTTGTCTGCTCAAAATCGGCATCAGCATGACCATTTTCTGCCATTTCTCTCGCTTCCTTTTTAGAAAAAGCATATGCACTACTTTCTCCAAATACCTTGGCTTCCCACTCTATCTTATACAACTTCTTTTTCTTACTTTGCATCATTCACCTCCTATTTTCTTCATTCATCTTCACGGCTTGGTCCGCTGGGCTCCCCCCGATTAAGACAATCACCGTCTTTGCCTATCATCTCTTTCAATGATAGTCCTCTGTCCCCTTTGCAAACCAAGCCACGAACATTACTCGCCTTTCTTATTAGTTATCACATAAAACCTATCATCCAGAATAGGTTCTAAAACTCTCTTAACATCCTTCCAGTCTAATCTTCCGTTTCCACATCCTGGGCGAGGAAGCACTACTTTTTTCCATTCATAGATGTTTGCGAAGCTCACTAAACATTTAGCTGATTCCTTAATCAAACTCATATCTGCTTTTTCCCACCACTTGTGTTTCACGGGGAAGCTAACTACATCATAATCCCCGGTTCTATGAAATATGATGGGAAAATTCCCCCCTTCTTCAATTGCCTCACCTAATGTTTTGCTACAATTCCACCTTCTATCTGCTTCTTTTGCACACCCTCTGCCCATTACAGCTTCTCCATTCTTCTTAACATTACCATTGGTAGTAATACAAATGGCATCTGCATCCTTTTGCTCAAATAGGTCTCCGAAAATTTCCTTCATTTTGCACCTCTCTGTCTTTTTGTCTTATCTTGCACCTTCCTCTGCTTTTAACCAATTAGCCCTAAAGTTAGCTATTGCTTCCTCTAAAGTATCACCACTCCCCTGTATTTCGCCTCTCACATAGCCATTATGTCTAACTGTATATATCTCGTGCCAGGTGTTTTCAAAATAATCATACTCAAGAACTCGCTCAAAAGCTATAGTGCCATCACGATGCTTATGATGGTCAGCTATAATCTTCTCCATAACCTCAGGGGCGAAAAATTCCCCAATCAGCTTGTTGATACTTCTATCATTTATTTCCATCTTGTCCCCCATGCTTTTATATTACGCACTCAAGGCTCCGATAACTGCCTCTGCAATCATATCAATCATCCTCCAGTCCCCAACTATGCCACCGAGCTGTGCAATCCCACTCAATTTACTCAATCCACCTTCTGAATACCTCATCAGGTCATCTCTCGTAATTTCTTGCCAGCTACCTTCTACAAAAACTTCAACAGAATTTTTATCTATTCTCCTTGCAAAATCTAATTCAGTTTTCATCTTTCCCCCTTTTATTCTTCTTCATTCCAAGCCCTGATAATTCTATCAGCTTTCTCAGGGCTACATTCAATTAGTGCCTGACTCCCATCTGTATCTGCAAAATACACTCCTACCAAGTCCTTGCCATTATCACAACTTATCACTTTGTCCCTTTTCAGTTTTCTAAACACCGGCTTTGTCTTAAACTTATCAATAAACGCTTGCAGGTTTTCACAATCTTCGTGCCCTTCAATACTCTCAATCAATCCACTTGCTAAAAATTCAGCACCATGCCAGAAGAATACCATTTTCCTGAACTCCTCATTAGATGATTCTTCTATCAATTTTAGTGCTTGCTTTTTTAATCTTTCTAATTTATCCATTTTCTTTCACCTCCTTCACTTTAATTATCTCGAAACTATCTGTGACATAGCTTCCGTCATGCTGACAATCTAAATTCTCAACCTCAATTACAGCATCTTCCTTTGAATCTGCCGTTACTTCTTTCTCTAACTCTATCTGCCAGGTTACCTTATACTTCATTTTGCACCTCCAACTGCAAACAGTTTTAACTGCGGTTTACTTCTTTTATCAACAGACTTCCTTATCTTGAATGCCTTCATACTTTGATTATAGAGCCAAACTCTGAGTTTTTTCAGTTCCTGCTGGTCATATTCAGACAGCGGTTCCACATCTTGTAGAAAATCGGGTAATTGTTGTATCCTTTTCTTCAACACCTTTGCCGCAAAATACATATATGCCTTATACCCCTCACCTGATAGAGGCTCTACTAACGAGGCGGTTATGAGATAAGCCAGGCATTCACAATCACCAGCTTCTTCTTTTCCCATTGTTGAATAGACCAATCTTTCCTCCTTTATAGCTGTTCTTAGCCACTCAGGTATAGCATCAGCCCATTGGATTCCTCCATGCCCATACAAGACTAAAGGTCTATTCTCTTTTGCCATTTCATTTCTACCATTCATTTTACACCTCCATCAAGTCCATCAAGTGCCCCTTATGATATACTCATTAGGCACTATGATATTGACTGCCTGTCTGATACGTTCACAGGCTAAAGAGCGGATATTCACATCTGGAATCGCATTCAAAATATGCTCACTCAGTGCTATGACATATCTCTGTGGCTGATGCTGTCTCAGAGTTGCTGTCCACAGGAAATCTGCTACGCTCGTGTATCCTACATCATAGCCTAATGAATCTCCTTCTACTGTATCAGTTAGAGTTTTGAATACATCCACTCCTATCTGCCAATTGATTTGCTGGTCAATATCTGGAATTCGCTTTTTGAGTGTCTTGTAAGCTGGTTTCTTGGCAATCAGGGACTTCAGTATCTTCTGGATAATCTTCGGGTCTTTCTCATAATCCTGATAGATTATAACAAGTCTTCTTGACTCTGCGTTAGACAGCCTTTTCAGGTCATCTGTGAGGTATCTATCGCTGGTTAAGGGATTAGCAGTTAAAATAAACTGAACATGAGAGAAATCCACTCTTGCCTCCCTGCTTCCATCCTTATATTTAGAGCTCTGTATGGTATAGTATCTATCCTCATCTGAAAACAGCCTATAAAACTCTCTCCTGGTCTCATCAGAAAAACTGTTGTATTCCTCAAAGATTACAAGAAGCTTAATTCCAAGCTCTTTTGTCTTCCTTGCCATCCTGCATAAGACTCCTTCAAGCACAAATGTGCCATTCTGGTCAAAATCTTCTCTGTCAAATAATCTATCCCCTTCAAGTCTTGCATTACCATCTATTATATACACTCCATAGCCTTCTTGATTAAGTTGTGCTCCAAAATATCTTGCTAATGCTGATTTCCCAGAGCCTGTTGGACCAAGTAAAGCAATTGATGGAGTGGTTTCATAGACTCTCTGTTGTAGACTCTCTAATACCAAAGGATCAGAAACAAAGTTAAGAGGTGGATTTACTATAAGATCAGAAGGCACACTATGATTACCATTACTCTTTTTAGCTTCTTCTATCAGCACTTTGAGTAAATTCTTACCATTTGTTTGAACTAAATGCTGCTGCAAGATATAGGGCTCAAGTTCAATATCAATCCTCTGGCGGCTTGTGTTTAGCCCCTGGTCCGAAAGCAACGATAATGCCAGTCGCTGTGCAAGTTCTCTCTGATGGTTCTGAAATCTCTCATCCTGACAGTATTCATCTACACTCAAGCTATCATCCAGAATGTCCATTACTTCTTCTGATTCGAGTAATAGCTTATCTTCCTTTGTCATAGTTTCATAACTAACTGTGCCCTTCAAATACCAGAGGTCACCTTTACCCTTTTCCAACTTATAGTCTGTTCGTAAGTCAAGAATACTGCTATCTTCCAGTGCAGTTCTTATCTTCGCAGATGAGATAGCTATATTAAGTAAGTCTTTTTCTCGCATTTTTACCTCCAATTTTTCAAAAAGTGGGAATTGAGGAGTGAGAGTTACTTTCTGCTCACTTCTCACTCCTCGTTACTCGCTTCTATTTTTGGAATCTTCTCTCAAAGTGAGACACTTTAATAACAGCAGGATATGGATAGCCAACTGCCTGCACTATTCCCAAACCAAGCGTTTTCTTGAGCGGTGGCCTTAATATCATTGCTTTACAATCTTCAAGCAACGGTGCATTTTCTACCAAAACCTTCAAATCTGCTTTATTAAGATGAAAAGAGATGGTAGAGTAAATCTGTCCATAAACACTTGCTGGGATGGATATAGGGCTCTGCGTTGAAAGCAGTAAAGTTACTCCAAACTTCCTGCATTGCATCACAAACTCTGCTATCTTCTCTCCTGTTGTCTTTATGAAATGCTTTGCCTCATCTATGATTACAAAATACCTCTGGGCTACTCTCTTATGGATTGCGTGTTTACCTGCTTGCTGGAGTCTATTCAAGAGTAGCTTCACAAACAATCCCTGGTAGTACTCTGTCATATTGAATGTATTAACAAGCACTGTCTTGCCTCGCTTGAGCTCCATAAGGATTTGAGATACAACAGGAGAAGCTTTTGAGTCAATATAGTTAGCCAGTATCCTCGCCTGCTTGCTTACTGCGTCAATTGTGGGCATAGGAGCTATACCAACGGTTTTGGTCTTCTTCCGAGTCTTTGGGTCTGTTATCTGCTTCCTGTGTAGCTTGTAAGGGTCAGTATTTATATCATACTTTGCAAGGATCTCTATATACTTCCTTGGTTCTCTTGCCTGCATATGTGCCCATAAATCCCTCATAGATGTTGACATATCAAATTGGTCAAATATATCGGAAAGTGAAAGTTCTTCCGGGGAAAGCTTAATTCTCTTGTCATATCCAAATAGCACAATTCTATCATCTCCTAAAGCTGAGAGTCCTCGGGTGCCGTTGTCATTGGGATTATCAACTCCTAAATCAGGATGTCCAAACACAAGCATTGGCACAGGGTTTTCAAGCTCCAAGTTAGAGGCAATCAACTCTTTCAAAAAATTAGTCTTTCCCGTACCATTTTTGCCAAACACTGCTATATGCCTTGCAAGAGCAGAATCCATATCCAGTTTAAAAGGCACTTGAGTTGTTTTATAGCCACTTGCTATTTTTCCTATCTCTATGCCTTCTCTTTGGTTTGGATAGAGCTTTGCAATTTCTCTCTCATAAGCTCTATAAACTGCCTCAAAATAGCCAATTCCACCTTCGTATTCTGTAAGTTCGCCATTATCGTAAACAGTTCCAAGTGGCTCTATCTCAAGTTTTTTATAAAGCATATCCCAGGTCTCTGGGGTTGGCTTTACCCGTTTCTTCAGACATCTCTTGGCAATATTTACAAGAGTGTTGTCTGTATGAAAGTCATGGCTATCTGAAATCCTGACAATCCTTCCAACAGTGCTTCCAATCTTCACAAAATTCATTAGCTGCACATTTCCAAGTTTCTCTGCTGTTTTATCAGTTCTGGCAAGAATGTTACCATTCTCTCCAGTGCCTATGGTTATTGCAATTGGGTCTTGCATTTTCTACCTCCTTTTAGGTTTTTACTTCTCTTACTTCAAGGCAGGAATACTCTGAAGTTCCAGTAGCTTCTTTCAATATATCCTTTGGTATCAAGTTTTTGTCTATTTTCTCTCTCTTCCGATTTAAGCTACGGACTATGAACCTTCCTGCCCTGAGTGCTCCGGTATGATAAGCACTCAGGCTCCCTTCAAGAGACTCCTTTAGCAACTTCAACCTATCTTCAGCTTCCTTTTTCTCTTTAGATAATCTCTTGTATTCATCTGCTGTTTCAATTACAGCAGGGTCGTCTGTCTTCACGAGCTTATCACCAGTCCTGCCTTCTTTAACACCAGCCCAGCATATCTTCTGAAACTGGCAATACTGACAGTGCCAATCTGATTTGGGATATGGTCTGTCAGGAACCGTTCCTGCTTTTAGATGTGAATCAATCCTCTCAAACTTGGCAAGTAGCTCCTGAATAAGATTTTCATCTCTCTCAATAATAAACTCCTTCATCGCTGCTGTGTTCTTGTTCTTATAAAGAATCACACCTCTCGGTATGTTCCTGTAAAACATATAGAGGTTTATCTGCTGGATGTGGTCCTCAAGTGGATTGCTGTTCAATCTCTCAAACTGAAAGTGGTTGATAGACTTTATCTCAAGTAAAAGACGGTCTCCGTTGTTACAGACAATTCCATCAATATGTCCACTTAAATTCCAGTTAGGGTCATAGAGTTCTCTTTCTTCTTCAACAAGCTCAAATCCTGCCTTACGGATTCTGTCTCTTATATCCCTGTGATGCATATCACCATCATTGAATATCAGCATTCCTCTGCCAGAAATTGGTTCTTTTTCTTCTCCTCTCCAGTCATACACTAAAGCTCTTTCACATTTGCCAATTTCTGACATTCTGTGATACTTCTTGATTGAGGACTGGTATTCACTGGCAGCACTTTCTACAATTTTCTCTGCAATCATCGTTACCTCCTGTTAAAATCAAAAGGGGCAAAGGATTAGAACCTCTGCCCCTCACTGCGAATCTGTGACTTATTCTTGTTGATGGGAATTAGAACGGTAATTCCTCTGGTTGAAGTTCCTGTATAAAGTCACTTACTTCTCCACGAGATACTTTATCTACAATATCAGAAGTGCCAAATCGCTCCTTGAGTTGCTGAACAATCTCATTTTTTTCAAGTCCCTTCTCGTATCCCATCGCAAATATCTTCTTAAGCTGTTTCTCAGTAGCAAATTTCTTCCCATTATCAGATGGAGTAGTTTCTGAATCTTTCTCCTTTTTCTTGCCAGATTGCTTGTTCTTGCCGGGTTCAGGTTTCGTCTCAGCGTTAGGATTCTGTGTCCCATTAGTTGCCCTATCCAGTTGATCAGAAATCTGTTCATCTAATAACTGAAATAGCTGGCTACTTACCTTTCCCATATCCTGTTGTGCAGTGATAACTCCTCCAATTGTCAAGTCAGCTCTACAGTTCTCATACTCGCCAGTCTTAATGGTTCTTCCGAAATGCACTTCAAGGCTATCAAGCCTAAATCCTTCTATCTTTGACATTTTAACTCACCTCCTTTCATTCAAAGACTCAATAAACTCCTCAACTCAATAACTCAATGCACGGCATCTTGGTATTGCATAAAACCTCTTGCTTGCTTCACGAAGTGTTGGCATTATCTCTCTAAGATAAGCTTGAGGCACACCAAATGCCTTGCAATACGCACTGATGAACTCAACAGCTTTCTTGAGTCCACCTGCTAAACCTACTATTTTTAAAGCCCTGCTTGTATCAAGTGATTCAAGGCTTTTCTCAAGAGCTTCGGCTGAATAAGTCATCTCATCCTCCTAATAAAAATAAAAAGGGGATACCTTATATCAAGTAAATCGGTTAGGTATCCCCTTAATCTACTATTCTTTCTCCTGTCTCTATGTCATCTGGGAAAGAATTTTCCTTACGTCATCTGACTGTCCTGCAAGCCATAACTCCTCGAGAAGTTCATCTTTTAGCTCCTGCAGACGCTGTTCCTCGTGTCCAAGGTCAATTTTAAACTCGGCTCGTGCTTTAACTTCTTCCTCAAGTTTCTTGCCCTGGAAATTACCGCGATTCCAGTCTTCCCAGGCAGAATAGCCATAAGAATAACCCAGCTTAGCACTTATCTCTTCTTCCAATGCTTTAGCCTTTTCCATTAGCTTCACAAGTTCTGTCACCAGTTTATCCAATCCCCATTCTGAAATCACCTTCTTTTCCAGCTTCTCAATGAGTTCACGGTGCTCCTTCTTGACCTTAGCCACTGCCCTGTCATACTTGGAGAGAAGTATTTTCTCTGCCTTTTCCCTTAGCTTGACGGTCACACCATTGCCATTGTTGTTACACATGCTTATCACCTCCTTTCATTGTGCTTTAAGGCAAAAATTGTTGTTGTTCTTGGTAAAAATTGTGGTTTTTAAGAAGAATTATGAGAATAGAATTCAGACTATCAAAAAACTGGTGTTTCAGTCCCTGACATTCAATCCAGAGAGGCTCACGATAGCGATTTCAGGGTTTTAGGGACTCATCCCCAGAGGTAATCGCTGACCTCAGGGGAGAGTTCTTGGGTTGTCTTTTACAGACATGGGTTTTGTGAATATGAAATTTTAGCATGAAAAAAGAGGAAGAGATTATTCATCGTTCTCTTCCTCTGGTTGGAGGTATGAAGGTATTTGATATATTTTGCAGGTAGCATAACGCTCATCCTTCTGGTTTTCAATAATATGGGAGAGCTTTAGATTTATCTCTCTCACGAGGTCTTCAAGCTTAAGCACTGCTTTCTTACACCGCTTATCAAAGTTATTTTTAACCATTTCAGAATAGTAAAAACATAGGTAGTATTTATACTTTTCTATACTCCAGTATCTAAATGGAAAATCCTACTGCAAAATCAAAAAAAGATCAAAAAAATTCAAAATCTTCTTGACAGAATATGAATTTTGAGATATTATATCTATAGTTCTTTGATACTCTATTTTGCAATTCACTTGCTTAGTAAAACCATACTATACCCAAGTGCAATTGCCCCGATAACTCGGGGTGCTCTGTTGCTCTTAAGTGTATAGTATGGTAGTCATGGAATTTTAATTCTGTGGCTGAGCAATGGCAGTGCCCCTTTTGTTTAGGTGGGGATACAAAGCTTGAAAAATATTTTAGAAAATTATGAGATGTGAGAGAAAGTGTCAAAAATGGAGTAGAGTCAAGCCAAGAATGGCTTGGAAGGAGGGTATGATGGTTAGAAAAATTGCTTTTGGTATTGTTGGGTGTGTTGTTTTTTCTTCGTTACAGGCTACAGTTATAAGGGTGCCCGCAGATTCACTTACGATTCAGGGAGGACTGAATGGTGCAGGTAGTGGAGATACGGTGTTGGTATCACCGGGAACTCACTATGAGAACATTAGTTGTCCTGCGACTACTGGTATAGTTCTATTATCAGATTCAGGTGCGGCGGTTACTATCATTGACGGTTCGTTTAATGATAGGGTAATAGCCAATGTAAGCGCAAGTTCTGTAATAGACGGTTTTACCATAAGAAATGGGCTAACTTCAGGAGATGGTAGTGGAATCTATTCTACCTCAAATTCTGTGAAGATTGTTAATTGTAAGATATTGAGCAATCAGGCTAATAATGGTGGAGGAATATATATTAGTGGCGATAGCTCTATTGTGGAGAATTGTGGAATTCTTTCAAATACTGCCACTGCAAATGGTGGAGGGGTTTGTTTGGATGGCACTGGGTCTACTATGAACAACTGCAAAATTGAGTCAAATACTGCATCTACAGATGGTGGAGGCGCTTATATTACAGGCTTAACTCTGCCTTTAAGCGGAAATTATATTTCTGGTAATATGGCTTCCAATAATGGTGGCGGTATTTATGTAAGTACACGATATTGTGTTTTCTCCAATGATACCTTCATTAACAACTCTGCGATGAAAGGCGGTGGGATTTATGTTGCTCCATCAAACAAACAGGATAGTTTAGTAATAGACAGTGCTGTAGTGACAAATAATATGGCTACATCTTCCGGTGGAGGGATATATATATCTTATACAAAGGCTTCCGGTTCCACTAATTTTAGATGCAGGATTGAGAATAATGAGATTTCTGGAAATACAGTCTCATCGGGTTCGGGGGGGGGAATTTTCATTTATGATTATCTGTCCATAAGTTTGGGCAGTGTATGGAATCCTCCAAAGGTAGTTGCTCAATTCGATATCCATAATAACATAATATCGAATAATTCTGCTTCGTACGATGGAGGAGGAGTACATTTTTATTCATATATTTCCAGTGCAGGCGACCGCATAGGCACTGCTATTGGGATGTGTAGACTAAATATGGATTCCAATAATTTTTCTTACAACAATAGCCAGAATGATGGCGGTGGTATGTTTATACATAATTGGGCACGTGCAACGAATAACAGTGGTTCTCATAAATCTGTAGCCTCTGTGGAGTTGGTAGAAAACACAGTTCAAAATTGTTTTGCTAACAACAAAGGAGGAGGGTGTTATATATATGAATTTTTCCCAAGTTCATCGGGAAATGATACAGGTGCAATAATTTTGACCAACAATAGCGTAAAAGACTGCAGAGCTGATTCCAATGCAGGATTATATGTCGAGTTATATTCAACAAGTGGTTATGTCCCTGCAACTATTTCAGCGTCTGTTAATACTCTGCAAAATAACACAGCCACTTCTTCTAATGGTGGAGGTTACCTTTACTCTAGTGGCTATAAGTCAACCATAAATTTTACAACAAATACTATCGCAGGGAATGATGGAGGTGGAATTCAGATGAAATTTAATAGGGGAAAAGTAACTGCAAGTGGAAATACAGTGAGTAACAACGATGGGGATTATGGAGGTTTATATATAGAAGTTGATACCCTTACATTCACTAACAATGTAGTAGAAAAGAATACTGCAACTACTAATGGTGGAGGTCTTCATCTCAATGTAAATGACAAGCTCTTTTTTACCAATAATCTTATAACCGGAAACTCAGCAAATTCAAATGGTGCTGGGATATTTGTTCAGAATGGCCCCGGGCAAATACAACGTAATACTTTTGTAACCAACATAGGTGCCGGTGTATATTTGAATTCTTCTGCAAGTCCCACTATTAGTGCCAATGCTTTTGTTGATAATGATGGAACAGTTAAAGATTCAAGTGATGGAGGAGAGATTACTAACAATAACCTCTATTATAACACCTATCAGCCTGGAGACTATGAATTGTACTATTACCACACTTCCCCACTGAATGCTATCCAGAATTACTGGCTGGATACTGACACTGGAACAATTGCTGGAAATATTTATGGAGCAGACTATGTGACCATTTCTCCGTTCAGAGGTGCACCAAATCTTGCTGCTCCTTATGAGCCATCGGTTGTTGATTCTGTAACCATATTTTATGATTCTGCTTATACTATCCCTTTCACAGACTCTGCTTCTCTTGGCGATACCCTCTATCTTCAATTGACAGGAAATAGCAACTCCTCAACAAACAGAGATTACGCAGTTGTGATGTTAAAAACATCAACAGATACTATAACAGTTGCATTGCCCGAAACAGATGTTAACTCTGGAATCTACAGGTGGTGGGCAACTATTGAGGATTCTTCAAATGACCTCCATAATCGCATACGTGCTGGACTTATAATTACTGCAACAGCGAGAGTAGATTCTACAAAGAGTGATAGTGTAATATTCAAAGACACGGATCCACCTTCTGTACCTGTGTTGGTATCACCTGTAGATGGAGCATATATATCGGATTCAATTCCTACCTTTGTCTGGCATACTTCTATAGATGTCCACAGTATTATTGACTACTATATCCTTGAGTATGCAGATAACCCATCTTTTGCATCCATGGAAAGCCTGAATGTTATTGATACTACCTATACTCCTTTTTCTGGGCTTTTGGATACCACTTATTACTGGAAGGTAAAGGCAGTAGATATTGCCAATAATAAGAGCGATTTCTCCGAAATATGGGATTTTGAGATTGATACTTATACACCAGATGCTCCAACTCTTCTATCTCCTTCAGATAATAGTTGGTTCAATGATACGACAATTGTTTTTGAGTGGAGTGCTGTCACAAAAGGTAGTAAAACATTTGGAAAGGAAAGTTTTAATCTCGGAGCAAAATCAGCACCTATAAGATATATTCTTCAGATAGATACCACAGATAGCTTTACAAGTTTAATAATTGCTGATACGACTCAACTTACCAAGGATACTGTCCGTCTTGGTGAAGGTAGATACTACTGGCGAGTTGAAACTTATGACCTATCAGGAAATAATAGTTTTTCAGAGTCTTGGCATTTTGGGATAGATATGGAATCACCAGGTCTCTCCGGAACTACAATCTGGAAAGATACTCTCTATACTGCGAGTCCAATTCCTGTTACATCAACGATTACAGATGGTTTTGCAGTAGTCTCGCCTACTCTTTATTATAGAACGAATTTGGATACCAATTGGGTAGGTATAGCTATGAGTAAGCAGTGGATATCTGGGAAGTATAAAGCAGAGATTCCGTCACAGACATCTGATACAAGAGTTGAATACTATTTAGAAGCGCAGGATTCTATTCTAAATATTGGCAGAGACCCTCAAAATGCCCCAGACAGTGTATATTCGTTTGTAGTAAGACATGGTAGTGGAGTAGATTTGATTGTTGATGGAACAACAGAAACTTCGTGGGGAGAATGTACTTTTCGTTATGTAGGAATTATCAACGGTGGCGTTTTGAATGTTCTATCTTATAACGGCTCGTCTTTTGCAGGCAAGTTGACCATTTATGCAGATAGCATTTTTGTATCCAGTGGCTCACAATTAAAGGCTAATAGAGCTGGATATAGAGGAGGAAAAGGAGGGTCGCATGGCTTTGGAACTTGGGGTGAAGGACCTGGCGGTGGGGGATGTGGAAAATGGGATGATAAGTGGCATGAGGGGATTTCTGCTGGTGGAGGTGGTGGATACGGCGGTAAAGGTAAAGACGGTGGCGGAGGTTATTTTGGAGTGCCAGGAGGTTCTTCATATGGTGATGCTCAAAGCTTGGCTATACAGAGAGGCTCAGGGGGAGGAGAAGGTATAAGTTGGACAAATGATACTTGCATTGGTTATTCTGATGGAGGAAATGGAGGTGGAGCAATTAATTTAAATGCATCAAAAATCACCATTGAGGGACAGATTGCAGCTAATGCAGGAGCAGGAGGAGGTAGCAACGGAGGTGGTGGCAGCGGAGGTGGAGTTCTCCTGCGAGGAATAAGTCTATTGTCAATCCATGGAAGTATTGCAGCTAATGGAAGAAGTGGATACGGCGGTGGATACGGCGACGGAGGTGGGGGAAGGATAAAGATATTTGGTACATCTATTGACACGACTGGCTCCACAATTACAGCAAGCCCCAATGGAACTGTGTATATAAAAGAAGACACAGTAGGAGTGGAGACAGAAACTCCTTTACCCAAAGTCTTTGGTCTATCACAGAATTATCCAAATCCAGCGACGAAAACAGTTACTATCTCCTATCAATTGCCTCAACCTACAGAGGTTTCTCTTAAAATGTATGATGTAGCTGGGAAGCTTGTGACAATAGTTGTTGATGAAAAACAAAATCCTGGATATTATAATGTGGTTTGGAACGGAAGGGATGCAACTGGCAAGAAAGTGGCATCTGGAATTTACTTCTATCGTTTACAGACACCGAGTTATACCAAAGCGAAGAAACTTATTTTAGTGGAATAAGCAAAAGGGAAGGTGTTTAGTAGTCACAGGATAAACAGAGAAGCTAACTCTGAAATGTTTTTCTCCATGCTCTCTCTATAGCTCCATAATGTTAAAAAGCTTGCTTTTGTTAGTTTAATAGTTACGAAAAAAGCTTAAAAATTAAGGAGGTTGGTATGCGTAACTTTTTAGCAATAATTTGGAGTGCAGTAGCTTACTATTGCTTGGTTGCATCATCACTTTTTGCCGATTGGCACGTGGTATCCAACCCGACATCCAAATCCTTGAATGCTGTATTCTTTAACAGTCCTTCTGACGGTTGGGCAGTGGGAGGATATTCTTCTGTGCCGGAAGAAGGAACTATCGTTCATTACAATGGGAGTTCTTGGGATATAGTATCCAACCCAGCAGCATCTAAGGAGATATATGATGTATTCTTCAATAGCGCTTCTGATGGTTGGGCAGTGGGAGCCCCTACTATTCTTCACTACAACGGGAGTTCTTGGAGTACAGTCTCCAGTCCAACACCTATATATCTGCAAGCCGTATTTTTCAACAATGCTTCTGATGGTTGGGCAGTGGGCGCTTATGGCACCACTATTCATTACGATGGGACTTCTTGGAGTATAGTATCCAGCCCAACCTCCAATACACTGAGAGGTGTGTTCTTTAATAGTCCTTCTGATGGCTGGGCGGTTGGGTATGCTGGCACCATTCTTCATTATGATGGGACTTCATGGAGTACAGTATCGAGCCCGACATCCAGTTGCCTGTATGGAGTATTCTTTAACAGTCCTTCTGATGGCTGGGCGGTGGGAGGTACACCAGTGGGCAATGGAACTATTCTTCATTACAACGGGAGTTCTTGGGATACAGTATCCTGTCCGACAAGTGAGCAACTACGGGACATATTCTTCAATAGCGCTTCTGATGGTTGGGCTGTTGGGGGAGATGGCGTTACTCTTCACTATAATGGAAGTTCTTGGCGCAAAGTCTCCAGTCCAACATCTGCTCTCTTGCGTGGTGTGTTCTTTAACAATCCTTCTGATGGTTGGGCAGTGGGATTTGGGACTATTCTTCATTATTATGGAGAGGATGAGTATCCAAATAAAGTTGTTAACACTGTGACAATCGGAACCTGTCCTTGCGGTATTACAGTCACTCCAGATGGAGATTATGTATATGTTGCCAACAACTGTAGTTATGATGTCTCAGTAATACGTACTTTTAACAATAATGTCATTGCGAACGTTACTATTGCGGGAAATGGGCCATGGGATGTTGCAGTTACTCCAAATGGAAATTATGTATATGCTACAAGTGGTTATGACAATGGTAAGGTTTCAGCAATTCGTGTTTCTGATAACAGTATTACAGATAGTATTTCTTTGTTCTCTGGGCCTGTAGAGGGAATTGCTATCACTCCTTCTGGAGATTATGCATATGTAGCCCATGACCCTGTTGTTGCTTTTATCAATCTCTCTATTAATGCTTTGGAATATGGAATATCAGGTGTTACTGGCCCCAAAGATGTGGTAATCAATCCTGCTGGCACTCACGCTTATGCCACAGAGACTAATGCTAACAGTGTAGCAATAATTCGTCTCTCTGATAACACAGTTACTTCTCGCATTTCTGTTGGAACTTATGCCTGGGGTGCTGCAATTACTTCAGATGGAGCTTATGTGTATGTTACCAATAGCGATGATAACAGTGTCTCAGTCATTAGAACTTCCGATAATACTGTTATAAAAACAATACCGGTTGGTACTCATCCTCAAGGTATTGCAGTTACTCCAAATGGTAAGTTTGTATATGTGGCAAATTACCAGAGTAACAATGTCTCTATAATCCAAACTTCTGATAACAGTGTCGTTGAGACTGTATCTGTGGGTAATGGCTCCTGGGATGTAGCAGTTCATCCAAACGGTGATAAGGTATATGTGACAAACTTTAGTGACAATACTGTTTCAGTTATTGGCTATGGGCAAGGAGTAGAGGAGAGAAGCTACAGGTCGCAAGTTGCAGAATGTAGGTTAGAAGCTTATCCCAATCCTTTTGCCACAGGAGTCAAGATTCAGTGGTCAGGGATTAGCGAAGGGCAAAAAGTAAGTATAGGAATTTATGATTTAAGTGGCAGATTAGTCAGGTCTTTTCCAATTGTCTATAACCAATCACCAATAACCAGTATTGTATGGGATGGGTGGGATGAGAAGGATAGACATTTGCCAAGCGGGGTATATTTTTATCAGTTGAAGACTGAGAATTATAGTGAGACGAAAAAGGTTGCGAAGATAAAGTAAATTTTTTGAGATAACAGGAGGTGTGTATGCATTATTTTAGAGCTTTTATGATTGTCGGGCTAATGGTAGCTCTCGCAGGCTGTAAAAAAGAGAATCCGACTAATGGAAACGGTGGCAATGGCAATGGATACACCATAGATAACTACTTCCCGTTGGCTGTTGGAAATAGCTGGTCATTCAAGGGTGTCCAAGATTGTTCTGATGGGCAGAGCGATACTACGTACTTGAATCTGACCGTGAGTGAGAAATATACCTGGCAGGATAAGAGTGTATTTAAAACGCTCAGTAATGAAGACCCATCAGGATATATGGTGTATTATGATAATGAGCTTCGTGTCTATTATGACCCTCCAGAGAATGGAGGATCCTATGATATAATACTGAGAGAGCCCTTAGAAATGGGAACTACTTGGGAAGATAACTACTATACACATAAGATTGCCTCTGTGAAGATGCAGTTAAGTGTTCCTGCAGGTAGTTTTGAGAATTGTATAAAGGATGAATTCACTAGAAGAAATGTTGAGCCTCCTGTGGAGAAAGTAAAGGGTTATATGGCTTATGCTCCTGGAGTCGGGATGGTAAAAGAGTATGTTGAAATCGACTACTCGGATGGTTCTTGGTGTAAGGCTTTGATGGAACTCACTTCATATGACATAAAGTGATATAAACTAAAGAAAAAGCTCTACAAAGAACATTAGACAAGCCAGATGGCTTAAAGGAGGAAAGATGCGGTATTGGAGAGTTTATTTGGTAGTAGTTGTTTTGGTTGTAACCTTCGGCTGTAAGAAGAAGAGTCCGACGGATGAGAATGGCAACGGAGGAATTACAGATGGTTGGATATTTTTCACTAAGTCTAAAACTTCAGAAGAAACGGGAAAAATATATAAGATTCGGCCTGACGGCTCTAATCTTACAGAAATACACTCTGGTATCTTAACCTCGGCAAGTTCATCAGGTGATAAAATAGCAGGTTTTACAGGATACGAGGATAATCCAGCCATATTTGTTGTAGATCAAAATGGTGGAAGCATATTTGAATTAGACAATGCAATGTATCCATTCATCTCGCCTGATGGTAATCGCTTGGTTTACTATACTACTGATGGACTTCGGACAATAAAGGTAGACGGGACAGGAAAATCCCTTCTAACAGAAAAGATAGAGACCGAAACAACACCTGCTTTTTCTCCAGATGGCGAGCATGTGGTTTTCTATGGTAATGATACCACCATCTATAAGATTGATATAGATGGTACTGACGAAACTTCATTAAGCCGTGGTGTGTGTTTCGGTTTGGATTTTATGCATGGACTTTGCTGGGCACCCAGTGAACAGTTCATTGCCTTTATTCAATGGGAGACTCAAGGGTCAGACCGAAAACTTTGTGTAATTAAGAAAGATGGGAGTAGCAAAAAGACTTTGACCGAGGCTACTGTGGTGGTATGGCCTAAATTCTCTCCTGATGGGAATTCAATCGTTTTTGATAAAGTGATCGGTAGTCAAATAAATCTTTATACTATAGGGATTGATGGGAGCAATGAAAAGAATATTAGCGTAAATGATAGCCTGTTTGTTTTTGGGGGAGCTACCTGGTCATCTGATGGTAGGGAAATAGCCTACATAGCATTGGACGATATAAATAACCCTCAATATTCCTATTTGAGAGTGGTAACTATTGAAAATCTAAATATCAGGACTTTAACCGAATGCCATATGAGCCAGGAGATGATTTTTTATCCTATTCTCTGGACACCATAAGCAGAGAAATGAGATGTAAATTTCATAAAAGAGAGAGGAAACAATGAAATATTCTATAATACTTTTAATGAGTGTTTCTCTGGTATTTGGATTTGGCTGTAAAAAGAAAAGCCCGACTGATGGAAATGGAGGAAATGGATACACCATAGAAGACTATTTCCCGCTAGCTATCGGGAATAAATGGACTTATCAAATTCACTATTATAGTCCTGATACGACTTACAACTTCACAAGAAATGTCAGTGACACCGGTAGATGGGCACAGAAAAAAGTCTATCAAATCGAACAGATAGGAATTGGACCTAATCAATTCTGGGCTCTTTACTATAATGATGAGTTACGTGTATACTATCAATATCCATCGGATACTTCCGACTACTATATAGAATTAAAGGAGCCGTTGTCAGAAGGCCAAAAATGGCATCCAACTCCTCAAGATGCTGGAAAGCTTGTTATTATCAATATAGGCTCTGAGATTACAGTTCCCGCAGGGACTTTTGATAAATGTGTAGAAGTAAACTGGCAGGCGATTGAGTGGGGAAGTGTGGATGTCATGTGCTACGCTCCTGAAGTCGGATGCGTTAAGAGTTGGAGTGATTCCAGAGAAATCAAACTTGTGAGTTCTCAACTGCAATAGAAAATTAGGAAGCCTCAACAAAAATCTTTGAATAGGGATTTGGTTGCCCTTGGCATTTGAAATACATTCCTCTCGGTTTTAATAACCCTTTTATACTTCAACTATCTTCTCCTCATCCACTATCACTCTTTTGTTCAAGTAAATCTTGTTATCCCTTTCTATCACATTCCAAAGATAACGATGAACGAACAGCCTGTTCTTTGTTAAAAACCTCAGACTTTCGGTTTCTGCTTCTACCCACTCTTTTGCTTCTTTTAAAGTTTTGAACTCAATATCGTCTATAAAGCCACAATCAAAACATCTCTGAACGAAGAACTCCTTTTTCCTGTTTTTCCCCTTGCCTCTCTCCCTTATCGCCAAATTCATAGTCAAGCTTCCAGGCCCTAACCTGCCTGTATCTTCGTCAGCCATAAGCAATATATCATCTATAGTGTAAATCTTTTTAAGTGCTTCCTGCTCTTCAAAAAACTCTTTAGAGTGCTCAAACTGTATCCGTGGCTTCTTAAACTCGGTATTTAAGTCAAGTAGAGATTTTTGCATTTTTATACCTCCTTACACATATCCCCATGCACATTTATTGCAGACGTAATGGCAGTCCCAACTGTCAGGAACTATGTTAATCATATCACACCATTTGCCACATTCCTCGCAATAGCCACTGACAGGATATTCAATTTCCATTCACACCACCTCATGTCTATTTTTTATAAAGGATTTCTCCCCATCGGGATAGAGGAAATCCTCATTTCACTTTCTATTGGTAACCCGTGCTTGTAACCTCCAGATTCTTTGCTTGTTATTTGTTTTAGCTCTATCTCTATTGATTTTATTAGTCTCTTGTTCTCAAAATCCATAATATATCCTTTCTCTTCGTTCCAATCCAGTTCGTATATGTTAATTGTAGCTAAGCTGGAGTTTCGGTTTAATAGCAGTTCGTAATAATACTCTATATCACCATATATTTCATTGGTTGGTTCAATCCTTACATCGTCTCTGTAACCAAATATAATTAAAGCATGACTTATCTGTCCTGCACAATTAAGATGTGTGTCGTAGCCAAATCTGGCTGTCTCAAAAAATCTCTTAAAGAAGGGAATAATGCTTTCTGGATAACCGTCCCAATATCTGTATAACAAAATCTCGTCAGTATAAGTTTTGCCTTCGTATTCTTCCTTACAGATTATTTTTATCTGGCATCTTGTTGCCATGTATATCACCCCTGATTTTTTATTATGTTTTTTAAGCCAGTATTTTTCTTCGCTTCCCAAATTCTTTTAAGCAGTCCATTATTGTCTCTATCTCATCATCAGACATATAGAATCCCAACTCTTCTCTCAAATCAAATGCTCCTCCAGACCCACAACAAGGAGCCTGTTTCCTAAAAACTATTGTTAATTTAGCTATGATTTGTTCCATTCTTTTTTCATATTCCATTTTTCATCACCTCCTGTTTTTTAAAATTAGAGAGGATTTCTCTCCAGCAGAAAAAGAGAAATCCTCGTTTTTATCACCTTATTCGTTTGACTTCTCCATCACTGCTTCATAATACGCTGTAGGCTTTATGTCTGTTATTGTCGTTTTGTGTACAATAAATTTGCCATCTTTACTTTTGAAAACCGTGCTTTCAATTATAGGCATATTTATCAGCCGTTCCATTACCTTTTGAGACATTTCCATTTTCAGTACCTCCAAATTCTTTCATAAAAATAGAGAGCATTTATTTGCTCTCAATAAAGTTTGACCTCAATATAAGGTTTTCCAGCAATAGCTTCAACACCACTTGCTCTCCATAGTTCAATGCTTTTGATATATCTCCTATCCTGAAAAACACTGTCTCTTCCTTTCTATTCACTGAAATTCTTGTTTCCTTGCCTTCAAATTGGTGGAAGAACCCTATTCTGTCTATCTCTTTATTCAATAGTCTCAACACATCTGCTAATTCTGTGTCATAAAGCTTTGCTACTTCCCACTTCCAGTTTTCACCGTTCTTCTTCCCTGTGTGCACAAATATCTTGTTCAGGTCTTTGTTGTATTGAACTTTCAAGGCAGTAGTTTGCCCAAAGAAAGTTCTGTTTAGAGCCAGGTTGTTGTTTTTAGACTCTTTATCTTCTACATCTTCTACTTTTTCTTCTATTACATGTTCTTCTTCTACTTCCATCTTATTACCCCCTATGGTTTTTTACATATTTGAGATTGGTCTTTATTGCCCAATCCTTCTTTATTTTCTGATTTACAAACTACATCAATTAAATCCGGGTCATTCATAAAACTCTCTCTTCTAAGTTCATCAAAAAGATAAAATACCTGCATTTTGTTGACCTTAAAATGTTCTTCTAATCGGTTAAAGAACTGTTCTGCGTCTTTGAGTTGCTCAAAAATTGCTTCAACCATAAAATTGAAGCCATTGTTTACTCTGAAGACAGAATTAACTGACAGCGACTTTAGTAAGTGCGATTCCAGATTTGCCGTGTCATTTCTATGAGCTTTTATGAAAAACACTGTTCTTATACTAAAGCCAAGAGCATGGAAATCTAATAAAGCTGTCATTTTCTTTATTAACCCCCCTTTATGTCTCTTTATTTTGTCGTAGGCTGTTGATATTGGCATTCCAGTTTTCTTACTTATCTCTGTTAAAGTGACTCTGGCATTTCTTCTCAAATGACAGAAGAGTTTTAATTCTTGTTTTCGTGTTTGTTCTGTTGAGTACTTCATTTTCTTACCTCCTATATTTTTTTACGATAGTAGGTCTTATACCTACAAAAAACTCCTTTTCAGGATTAGGCACAAGTAACATTGCCTCTCTAATTTCAAATTGCTTTGCAAGTGGTTTAAGTCCCAATACAACTGCTTCATATTCTGCATCTGTCAGGTCAAAGTTAACCCCATAGTAGCTAAGTATTGCAAAAAGTTCTTCTCTTAATTGGTCAGCGTCAAACTCAAAAGGAATTCCTATTGAGTTAACTTTAATGTATTCAACAATTCTGTTTATCTTTTGTTTATCTGTTTCGTTTTCCATTTATTTTACCTCCAAGCTTGTCTTTTTACAAGACCAGCCTCCGAAAAGGTATAGGCTGGTTGTCCTCCATATAGCACATCATATTTTGAATTACTGACTTTAAAGTTGATTTTTGATTTGATATGATTGTTTTCTTTCATTTTTTTCCATCTCTTTAATCTCAATATGGCTTACTTGCCCAGTCAATTTTTCTTTGAAACTTCTTTCTCTGTGCCTCTCTCCATATCTCACGAAAGCCTCTATTGATTTCCTCTACATTTGATTCGTGTTCAGAAGAGTTAGAAGGCTCTCTTGAGCCTTCAATAACACGAATCACCCTACTGGCGTTGACTTTTGTCAAGCTGTTGAGCCAGTCAGAAAAGCTTTTGTCTGTGAAGACATTACCATTCTTGAGAATGGCATATATTTTCTTTCTTTGCTTGTCTGTTGCTTGCTCAAACCTTGCTTTGTTTTCACACATTTTTTTCACCTCTTATTTGTTTCATATATTGGGGCTTTCCATAATTTATGTCAGCCCAGGATAATTTAGTTTCAGAATGAAGCCAAACTGATTGCATGGGTTTTTCATCATTGCAACTG
>JAUWHX010000085.1 GCA_030605695.1 bacterium
GCCATATTCCAGGCAATCCTGAGACCTGTCAATGCAGAGAACTCGGTATTCGGTATTCCCCATAGCATAAGCTTCGGCTGGACTCCATTAATAAAATTATCCTGAAAAATGTCAAACCCCGCATCAGACCTCGGAATGTAATCTGTAGTCATAGCTTCCTCCTTTTTTTAAACCATTCTATGGTTTTGAAAAACCATTCACTGGTCCTTCAAAACCACTCATTGGTTCTTCAAAACCATTCACTGGTTCTTCAAAACCACTCACTCGTCCTTCAAAACCATTCACTTGTCCTTCAAAACCACTCACTCGTCCTTCAAAACCATTCATTGGTTCTTCAAAACCATTCACTCGTTCTTCAAAACCATTCACTGGTTGCTATCCTTTTGTCTCTCATTTACATTCTTTCTGTGGGAAAGGTTTCCAAACCTTGACATATTCGGGACTGGGGAGTCCCTCCCACACAGGTCTCCCTCCCACATCAGAGGTCTCTCCCACACTTCACAACTCATAACTCTATAACTCTATAACTCTAATCCTTCCTTGAGCTTTTCAATCCTTTGTTTCCAAAGCTTGTCTTGTTCCTTCAATGCTTCTTTGCGTCGCCTTGCCCTATCCTCTTTTGAAGTCTTCTTGGCATTGCCAACATCAAAATACCTTCTTTTTTCTTGCGTTGCCCAGAAGAATCCTATTCCATCACCACTAACATTGCCGGGTGTGTCCGGAGCAAGAGACGGACCATTAATTGCATAAACCCTAAGAAATCCATTTCCACCTCCAACGCTATCTATTTCGCTCAGATTTGGAAAAAGCAAACTGTTTTCATAGGTTATGCTTGTTTCAGAAAGAATTGTATCACTTGAAAAACTAAAGCCTTCGTAATTCCCCGAGGTGTCGTAGTAAGCATAATGAACAAGAAGATGCACTCTGTAATAATTGGCATAAGAAGCACTATCCCATAAGGCATTCAAGCTTGAGCCAATTGGCAATACATAGGAAGTATTAGGAGTAATTATGCTGAAATCCCCCGGTAAAGTTACAGTAGCGGTTGCTGCATTAGAGCCAGCAGTAACGACCAGCTCATACTCTGCACCTGGGGTTAAAGAAGAGTCTCCATCAAAATAAAATCCAGAAAGATAGTAATAAAGCTCAAGTTCCTGGTCGTTTATCTTAACTGATGGAACTGCTTCTGTGTTTGATACATACACATTTTCGTTACAGCAAAAGACAGGATGGTCACCACCCTCATACAAATATCTTTCTATCTCGCCCATAAGATATAGTTTTGGCACATATGTCTCTGTTGGGCTCTCCTCTTTCTTGCATCCTACAAAAGCTCCTATAAAAAGAGCCAATCCAATGCAAAGAAACCACTTCTTCATCTTTCCTCCTCAGTCGCACCCGAACCCCTAAAGCAATTAAGAGTCCGGCAAGCGATACCAAAAAGAGCTAAAAGAATTCCTTCCATTTCTTTCAATTATATTTTGCCTTTCTTCTTGATAATCTTATCTATCTCGTTCCCGGTCAGAACTTCCTTCTCCAACAAACCCTTTGCTATTTTCTCCAAATCCTTTCTGTGCTTTTCAATTATATCCTTTGCCTTTACCTCCGCATCCCTTACAAACTTTGTTATCTCTTTATCTATGAGTTGAGCCGTCGCTTCAGAATAATCACGACGCTGTGATATATCTCTGCCAAGAAATATTTCTTCTCGCTTTTCTCCCAATGCCATAGGTCCTAACGCATCACTCATTCCCCATTCACAAACCATCTTTCTTGCAAGTTTTGTTGCCTGTTCTATATCATTATGTGCCCCAGTCGTCATCGTATTCAAGGCAATAACTTCAGCCGCTCTTCCACCACATATTACAGCAAGTTGAGCAAGACAATACTCCTTCGAATAATTCCTACGCTCATCTACAGGCAGGTGCTGAGTTACCCCAAGTGCCATTCCCCTTGGTATAATCGTTACCTTATGTATGGGGTCTGCTTCCGGAGTAAATTTAGACACCAAAACATGCCCCGCCTCATGATATGCTACATTCAGACGCTCTGCTTCAGGTATCACAAG
The DNA here is from genome assembly GCA_030605695.1 of bacterium. Classification (GTDB taxonomy): domain Bacteria; phylum Hydrothermota; class UBA3073; order JACQXS01; family JACQXS01; genus JAGMCN01. The sequence continues at coordinate 2,069 of JAUWHX010000085.1, forward strand.
ACTTTTACGCTCTACCCCCATTAAAATCTTATCTCTTGATTCCTCAAAATCTTTCATTGATACTTTTTTCTTTCCGCGTTTCGCTGCAAGCAAAGCTGCCTCATTCACTGTATTCGCTATATCTGCTCCAGAAAATCCAGGAGTCGCACGCGCAAGTAATTTAAGTTGAACATCCTTGGCAAGAGGAACTTCTCTTGTGTGAACTTTGAAAATCCCTTCTCTCCCAAGCAAATCAGGTCTATCAACTATTATCCTGCGGTCAAACCTCCCAGGTCGCAATAATGCAGGGTCAAGCACATCAGGACGGTTAGTCGCAGCAATTACTACTATACCTTTGTTTGCTTCAAATCCATCCATCTCTACAAGTAAAGCATTCAATGTCTGTTCTCGTTCATCATGTCCTCCTCCAATTCCTGCTCCTCTATGTCTTCCCACAGCATCAAGCTCGTCAATAAATATTATACACGGACGATTTTTCTTTCCTTTCTCAAATAAATCACGCACTCTTGAAGCACCAACTCCTACAAAGAGTTCCACAAAATCCGACCCAGACATAGAGAAAAAAGGAACTTCTGCTTCACCTGCTGTTGCACGAGCAAGCAATGTCTTGCCAGTTCCAGGTGCTCCAAGCAAGATTACCCCCTTTGGAATCTTTGCTCCAAGTCGTTCAAACTTCTCTGGCGACTTAAGAAACTCGATTACTTCCTTGAGTTCATTTTTCGCTTCATCACAACCTGCTACATCACCAAAGGTTATTTTCTTTCCCTCACCTGAATATCTTCTTGCTCTGGATTGACCAAATGACATCGCTTGTTTAGGAACTTTACCAGCTCGTCCCATCAACACTACCCAGAACACAATTAAAATAACAAACGGCAAAAAGGGCCATATTTTTGACCAAACATTAAGAAAGGACCTCGCATTTACCTTAACCCCTTTGCTTATTATATTATTATGTATGAAATCTGCATCCGGTTCAAACGGAAGGAAAGTCTTAAACTTACTGTAAGCTTCGTCTTTTACCTGAAATTCACGATTGAATTTTCCTATCACTTCTTTATTTGCAATAGTTACTTCTTGCACATTCCCTGCATTTATCTCTTCATAGAATTCTCCGTAATTAATTTCAACTACCCCTCCTCTCATTCCTCTGTGCACAAAGAATAAGGAGAAAATGAAAAATACACCAACCCAGATTATCATACCCCAGACAAATGACATCTTTGGCTTATGGTAGGAAGAGGGTTTACCTCTTATCTTTTTGGGTTTTCGTTCTTTCACTTTTTTAACACCTAAATCTTTTAAACTCTTCATTTTACACTAATCTGTCCACACTTCAACAACTTTCTTGGTATTTTTCCCTACATTTGCTCTATTGGCTCTACGCATCCCCACAATCCATAAAATCCCTTCCTTATCTGTAAGCAAAGGAATCTTCTCTCTCTCCCATACAGGCACTTTTTCATTAATATAAATATCTTTAAGCTTTTTCTCCACAACTTTTAACTTTTCACTTTTAACTTTTAACTTTATTTTGTCTCCATTCTTCTTATCTCTAATCCACAAAGGAGGAGAAAGTTCATCAAAATCAAAATACACTCTTCTTGAATCATCGAACTCTACTTTTGATTTTTGACTTTTGATTTTTGACTTTATTTTAACTCCATCCCACTTGACTTCTCCGGGAACTCCCAACTCAACTTTCAACTTTTTACTTTTATCCGTCGGCTGATGGATTAACTTTTCACTTTTAACTATCTTTATTTCACCACAACTTTTGTTTATATCCATCCCGCACAAATTAAATTTCTTTCCGCCTTTATTATTTTCTATATACCTGATTGCATTTTCTATCTCCTCAAAACTCGGATAATTTGTAATTCGCAATTCGTAATTTGCAATCCGCATATATGTCTCCCGTAAAATTCTTCTTTTTATCGCCACAGGAGTCTTCAAAAACCCCTTCAAATCAAGCACTATTTCACCTTTTGACTTTTGATTTTTGAACTTTGAACTTTGAACTTCTTTTAACCTCTGCTCTGCTAATTTCTCAAGCAACTCTTCTTCCTCACCTAAAATCTCTCGCAACCTCATTACCTGTCTCGGAAACTGAGGTGCCAACTCCAGAAGCAAAGGCACAATACGATGTCTCACAAAATTCCGCTTATACCGAATGTCATAATTTGATTCGTCTATCTGATAAACTATCTTTTTAGACTCAAGAAACTGTATTACCTCTTCACGAGTAATCTCTATCAATGGCCTTATGACCTTTAAACTCTGAACTCTGAACTCTGAACTCTGAACTATTCTCTTTGGAGGAATTAACAATAGTCCTCTTCCACCTGTTCCCCTTGCAACCCTTAAAATAAAAGTCTCAACTTCATCTGATAAAGTATGCCCTGTTGCGATTTTATTCATACTAAATTCCTTTGCTATTCGTTCCAAAAAGTCATACCTTACTTCTCTTGCCGCTTCTTCTAAAGAAAGTTTATGTGCTTCAGTATAACTTCTCACATCTTTTTCCTCAATAGTACAGGGGATACCAAACCTCTCCGCCTGTTCTCTCACAAAATCTGCTTCCTTGTATGCACTCTCACGAAGCTGATGATTCAAATGAGCAATCCTAAGTTCCAATTTATACTGTGCTTTAATATCTTGGAGTGCCTGCAGTAAAAACATTGAATCAGGTCCACCAGAGACGGCTACTAAAACCTTGTCTTCGTTTTCAAGAAGTTTATACTTCTCTATTGTTTTTAATACTTTTTCTACCATTTTGTCAGAAATATATTGCAACCCTATTCATTGTCAAGAAAAAATGATTTAACCACAGAGTTCACAGAAAACACAAAAATATTTAGCAGGAACAATCTATGTTGAAATGGAGCAAAAATCCTTTTCTGATACTTGGATTTTGAGATTTCTATTCCTCACCCATTGTTTTAGTTTTTATTGGTTCAATTACAAGGACGGTCGCTACTTCCGATGCTCTTGAACGATGCTTTAGTCCTGCTTTAACAAGATAACCTTCCCATTCTCCAAGCTCAACAGTCTCTTTCTCGGTATCTATAAATATTGAGCCCTTCACTACCAAAAAGAACTCATCCTCTTTTTTATGCCTGTGCCACTTGTAATCCCCTTTAAGTTTCACAATCCTTAAAGCAGTGCTATCCACAAACCCAATTTCCTGTGGCTTCCATATTCCTTTTATACTATACTCCTTAAAATTAATCTTTCCCATTTATAGCACCTCCATTAGCTTAATTATTTTTGCTGGCTTATAGCCTCTCACCTTCACAAAGTAAACACCAGGTAACAACTTTTCCCCTATCTTACAATCTTCTAATCCTACATTCGTCTCTTCAACTAACCTTCCCATCATATCATAAACCTGCACTTTCCCATTGATAGCTTGATAGCTTGATGACTTAATAGCTGTGTACTCCGTAAATGGATTTGGCCAAATTTTCAATTTTTCGCTTTTAACTCTTAGCTTCTCACTTTCCTCAATTCCTACTTCTCCTACATAAATATCATCAACCCAAAGGTAAGAATGACTCCAACCAAGACCACAATGGCAAGTGAGGTAAAAGGAAGATTCTGTACAAAATCTTATACCGCTCAGAGTATCATCCACCAGAGTAGTACTTACTTCAGTCCAATTCTGATTATCTCCAATAGATGCTTCCCAAATGAGTTTCCATTCGTTATTTATATAACCTTCCATCATAGCATACGACTTATTATACCCTCCTCCAGACTTAAAACCTGGGAACCAGTTCCATTTTACATATGCTTTAATCTCGCAGTCCGTAATTCCCTCAAAATTTTGTGTTATCATCGTTTTTGCCTTAGCCTCACCAGCTCCTCCTCCCCCGGGAGCATCTATCTGGCTGTAGGTTTTTAAATAACAGCAATTTGGAAGCGACTTCCCGGAATCTGGTTTAACTTCTGCTATCACAAGAGTAACGTCCCACTTACTGGATGTATCTGTCTCTATCGTCCAGCCACTATCCCATGGACTCATATCAAATCCAGAATTAAATACTGCATTATCTCCCAAAGAAATGGAAGGAACAAATAAAAATAAGAATATAGAGAGTTTCTTTCTCATTGCATTCTCCCCAATTTGATTATCTTTATTGGTTTATACCCTCCTACTTTCACAAAGTAAACCCCGGGACACAAATTCTTGCCAACAATGTCTTTAGTTGTTTCCTCCACTAACTTCCCTACCATATCATAAACTTTTACCTTTTCCCTGACATCTGACTTCTGACATCTGACTTCTGTCCACCGGACAAACGGATTCGGATAAACTTGTAACTTGTGACTTGTGACTTGTAACTCCTCACTTTCTTCAACTCCAACTTTCCCTACATAGACATCATCCACATAAAAATGGCCATAGGAGGTGAAAGGGCCGAATCCACAATTAGTGTATACGGAAGAAGCCGCACAAAACCTTACTCCACTTATAGTATCATTTACAAAAGTAGTGCATATCTCAGCCCAAACAGTATCAAAAACAGGACAATTGGCAGAAGTAAATTTTGATTGCCAACAATGCTTTTGCCAAATCGTTTTCCAGTTATCATTTACACAAACCTGAAGGCTACATTGACTCCAGCAAACGCCATCGCCAAAATGGTGAAGATAATATTTTACCCGTACTTTAATCACACAATCCGTAATATCATCAAAATTTTGCGTTACCATCGCTTTCGCATCAGCTTTACCTGAATTTCCTCCCCCACTTTCATGCATAAACCTAACATATGTTCTTAAATAACAGCAATTTGGAAGCGACCTCCCTGAATCTGTTTTAACTTCTGCCTCTGCAGAGGTATAATATTCAGAAACTGTATCTGTCTCTATCGTCCAGCCCGTATCCCATGGACTCATATCAAATCCAGGATTAAATATAGCATTATCTCCCCAAGCATATACTGGAATACAGAAAATCATAAAAACTAATAATTTTTTCATCTTTCCTTCTTCTAATTATAATTTACTCTTTTCTCCTCCAATTGTCAAGAGAATTTATAAAAAGAGTTTGACAGCTCAAAATAAGACCATAGACTTAAGACAAAAGACTACAGACTTTTTTTATCTCCAGTCTGGTATTATTATGTGGCTTGACCCTAAAGTTCTTTCCAAGATAAAATCAATGGAACTCAGAGCAAAGCTTATCGTTGAAGGGTTCCTTGTCGGAATACACCGTAGTCCTTATCATGGATTTTCTGTTGAATTCCAAGAACACAGACCTTATCAGCCAGGAGACGAACCAAAGCGAATAGACTGGAAAATATATGCCCGTAGAGAAAGACTATATACCAAGCAATTTGAGGAAGAGACAAACTCTTTAGTCCATATTATCCTTGATGGTTCAAATTCTATGGGCTATGGCTCAAACCACATAACAAAATTTGAATATGCCGCAACTCTTTCTGCTTGTCTCTCCTGGCTACTTATCCATCAAAAAGATGCAGTCTCTTTTACTATCTTTGATGAAAAGATTAGCTCCTATCTCCCCCCATCCGGGACAAAGCTTCAACTTTCCAGAATCTTGCAAGTTCTGGACAAAGCAAAACCAGCTAAGCAAACTAAAATCCCAGAAGTCTTAAACGAAATCTCATCAAGAATTAAAAAGAAAGGCATAGTAATTTTCCTGTCAGACCTCCTTGCCCCAGAATCTTCTGTAATTAAAGCACTTAAAAACATAAGATACCGAAAAAATGAGGTCATAGTGTTTCATATACTTGACCCCGCTGAACTTAATTTTCCATTTAAAGAACCTGCTATCCTCAAGGACCTTGAAACTCACGCAGAAATTCCCATAACTACGGATATAAAACAAACCTATCAACAAGAATTGCAAAAACTCATAAACATTTATCGTCAAAACTTTCATTCACACAATATTGATTATCTCCTCTTCCCCACTTCTGAACCTATCGAGAAATCTCTGGTTTTTTATCTTGCAAGACGCCGAAAAATGCTCGGAAGAAGTTTTAGAAGAAGGACAGTTTCTCCTAAAAAATGAGCTTTCTTTCTCCACTTTTCTTGTTTGGACTTTTCTCGCTGCCAATTCCTTTTCTTATTCACCTGTGGCATCGGCACAGACTCAAACAAATATGGTTTCCATCAATCTCGCTCCTCAAGTCTGCCGAACAAGGACAACGCGCACTCAGAAAACTTAAGGATATTATACTTCTTGTGTTGCGGACTCTTGCTCTACTTTTTTTAGTTCTCGGATTTGCAAATCCATCTATTTTTCGCAAACAACGAATCGCAATCCTTGACGACTCCTGGGATATGAATACTTTATCTGGCTCTCATACTCTTTTTGAAAAAGGAATCAAAACAGCCAGCAAGCTCAAGAATACAAAAATACTGCTTGCATCAGGGAAATTATATCCATCTGAATGTAAATATCAGAAGTTCTCTTTGCCAACCGAGGATTTTTGTGATTATATAATCACAAAAACTGGCAAATTGCCCGATACTCTTATTGGAAAAGCAAAACTCATAGAACTCACAGGAGATGAAGATAACTTTTCAATAGATTCACTTGCTTTCAAGTCCTCTTTTCTTGCCTTTGTAACGAATCACACACCTCAAGAGAGAAAAAAACTCATAACTCTCTTTACAACTCACAACTCACAACCCACAACTTACAACTCGCAACTCTTAATTCCTCCACATTCAACAAGCACAGCAATTTTTCCTATGTTTTCTGAAACCTGTGCGGGCTCAGTAAAGATTGAAGAGCAAGACGCTCTCTCACTTGATAATACAAGATATTTCGTTTATGCACCTCCACAGGGATTAAAAGTTTTATTAGTTGGTGTTTCTAAAGATACTTTTTTCTTGAAAAATGCTCTCTCTCCACCTGAAGGAGACTCAAAAATCCAGGTAAAAATATCATCCACACTTGTAAATCCCTCTCTTTATGATATGATAGCTTTTCTTGACAAGCCTCTCCCCCACTCTTATAAAAAGACACTTTCCTTGCCCATTGATGCACAGAAAGTATCAGGATTTCTCACATTTGATAATATTCTTGAAAGCCATCCAATATTTAGTGGATTTAAATACATTCCAGAACTTAAGCAAATCAAATTTACCCAAAGAGAACTTGTTAAATCACAGTGGAATGTAATTGCAAGATTCTCTGATGGCTCTCCTGCAATTATTGAGCCAGAATCCGGATGTTTAGTCTTCTCGTTTCCCTTAAACAGAGAGGCAGGAGAGTTTATCCTATCATCACTATTTGTGCCTTTGATGCATCGTATAGCTTACTATCTTGCTGGCAAACCTGTAGAACAACATAATTTTATTGTTGGTGAACCAGTAAGATTCAAAGTGTCAGAATTCAAATCCTACAAATGTGTAGAACCACTCAAAACAACCTTGCTTACGCCAGAAACTGAATCTGACGGAATTTATATACACTTCACGCCTGAGGTTCCCGGGATTTATGAAATTTCAGGAGGAACAAAATTTGCTGTAAACTTAAGCAATTCACTTATTTTCCCATCACTCGACCTTGAGCACCAAAGAGAACGAGTGAGTATCAAGAAATGGTTTTTCATATTCGCACTCCTCTTACTTATTGCTGAACTTATAATACGAAGGATATAAAGACAACTTAAGAGCAAGATATGATGGGAAAAACCATTTTTATACGAACTTCTATGCTTCTGCGATTGGTGTTATTTACCAATTTAGATATGAGACTGAAAAAACGGGTCAACTCCAGTTCATTTTGACCTTGACAAGATAAAAAGTATTAGTAAAATAGTATAGGTTAGCACAATTAAAAGTTGACATCTTCTAAACCCTTATGGGCCCGTAGCTCAGTTGGTTAGAGCAGTTGACTCATAATCAACGGGTCGTAGGTTCGAGTCCTACCGGGCCCAAAATTTCCCTGAGGAAGTATCCCTGAAAGTACTTTTAATGTTTTGTGTTTCAATGAAACCTAAATTCCTCCTTATCCCTTGGGGTTCTGAGATAATGGCCTGTACACTCATCAATTGGTTCAGTTCCTCTAATAAATACTTCTTCTCTTACCTGTTTAGATAAGAAACTTGCAAGTTTACCACAGTCTTTACATATTTCCCGATGAACAATTCCCGGAGGAACTTTAAATTTCTCAAAAGGCTCATCTTTAGTTGCTTGGAGCATAAAATCTGTCCATATAGGGAGAGCAACTTGTGCACCTGTTGCATTTCTGCCAATCCTTTGCACTCTGTCAAACCCAATCCACACAGCACAAACAAGTGATGGAGTGAATCCAATAAACCAAGCATCTGCACAATCGTCAGTTGTACCTGTTTTTCCAGCAGCAGACCGAGTAAATCCTGTCATACGAGCTCTAATCCCAGTTCCAGCATTTAAAACGCTCTCCATTACAGATGTTACTAAATAAGTTAGTTCAGGAGATAGAACTCGCTCTCTAAAATCAGAATGCCGATATAGAAGTGCTCCATTTTTATCTATTATTTTATCTATCATATATGGGGTGGTTCTTACTCCACCACTCGCAAGTGTGGCATAAGCAGAAACCATATCCAGAATGGTTGTAGAGCTTGACCCAAGAGATAATGCTATCACTGGGTCAAGAGACGAGGTTATTCCCATTCTCCTTGCATAACCAACTACCGATGCTGGTCCTACATCCATAATAAGACGGACAGCAACAAGATTTCTTGATTTAGCAAGCCCCTCACGGAGAGTAACTGGACCAAAGAACTCGTGGTCATAATTAATAGGAGAATAAATGTCTCCGGTCACAAGTTCAACAGAAATTGAGTCATCAATTACAATAGATGCGGCAGTGGAGCCGGCTGCAAAAGCAGCAAGCCAGGTAAACGGTTTGAATGCACTTCCTGGTTGACGTCTTGCTTGTACTGCGCGGTTAAACTGACTTTCTCTAAAATCTCTGCCTCCAACTTCTGCAAGGATTGCACCATTTTTGGGATTCATCGCAAGGAGAGCAGATTGTAAAGTGTCTTCCTCAATTTTATATTTGGATTCAAGCTCGGGAAGTCCTTTTCCAATTGAGCTTTCTGCCATTTGTTGTAACTCTATGTCTAATGTAGTATAAATAGAAATTCCTCCCCGGTAAAACAAATCTGGCCCAAACCTTGAGGTCACCCATTTTCTAACCTCTTCTATAAAATAAGCTCCAAGTTCTTGGAACTCTGACCCTTTAGCAAGCATAAGTTCAGTATTTTTAAATTCTTTGAGCTCATCAACTGATATTATTCCGTTTTCAGCCATTAGATTCAAGATAAAGGTTTTGCGTTTATTTGCAACTTCTGGATGAGAAAATGGATTATATCTAACGGGAGATTTTGGGATGCCGGCTAACATAGCACATTCTGGAATAGTAAGCTTTTCCACATGTTTGCCAAAATATCGCTCTGAAGCAGTTTCTACTCCATATCCATTGCCATAATAAATTTGGTTAAAATAAAGCTCAAGGATTTCATCCTTTGAATAAACACGTTCAATATGAGTTGCAAGCAAAGCTTCCTTGATTTTGCGGAGGAAACTTTTGTGAGATGTCAAAAAAAGATTGCGAGCAAGTTGTTGGGTTATGGTTGAGGCACCTTGTATAGCTCTTAAATTCAAGATATTAGCAAGTGTTGCCCTCATTATCCCAGATAAATCAACTCCACAGTGGCGATAAAAGCTTTTATCTTCAACTATAATAGTAGCATCAATAAGTAGCTTCGGAATTCGCTCAAGTGGGACTACGATTCTTCTTTCCTCATAAAATTCATGAATTAATTTTCCCTTTCTATCATACACTCTTGTGACTCGAGGAGTATAGTCTTCAAGCATTCTTACAGAGGGGAGATTACAATTTATTGTGCGAACAAGCATCCATCCAAACCCACCACAAAAACCATAAATTCCGATAACTATGAATATAGCGCGTTTAATGTTACTCATCCTTTAAAAAGGGAATACCAAATTAAATAACCTACTTCACAAAGTATGAGCTTACCTCAATTTACAATTCACTTAAAGAAAAATGCTATTTCCTTGTCTGCATTAGCTTTTGAATCTGATGAATGAACAGCATTAGTACAAACTCCACTACCGAATTCCTTCCTTAATGTTCCTGGAACAGCATCACTGGGATTGGTTGCTCCTACAACTTTTCTTAAATATGAAACTGCATCTTCTCGTGTTAATCTCAGAACTACAACAGGTCCTGAGCTCATAAAATTCACAAGCTCAGAATAAAACGGCTTTTCCTTATGAATAGCGTAAAATTCAGATGCTCTTTTTCTGTCAAGATTCAATCGCTCTTTCTCAACAATCTCAAAACCTTCGTCTTCTACACGTTTAATTATAGATTCAGCGTGAGATATAGCATCCGGTTTTATAATAAAAAGAGTTTCCTCCATTTCTTGCATAAGTTCCTCCTTTACGGCAATCTATTCCTAAAACCACACACAATGTATTTCCTTATTTATCACTTAAATAAGTGCAACTATATTTTTCTTATATTTTCTCTTTTGATTAAAATGGAATTGGTTAAATAGCATCCTAATTTATCGAGAAATCTATAATTCAACCATTTAACCGCTATTTTACCTGAGCATCATAAGTTTAGATATTTTTGAGGTTTCTTCTTTTGTCAATCCTTCTGAGCTTGCAAGAACCTTGTAAATATAGATACCGTTCCCCACTCTATTCCCGAGTGCATCTCTTGTATCCCAATAGATTTTATTAGGTCCTGACGGCTTATTTTGTGGAGAAATTGTTCGTATGAGCCTCCCAGCAACAGTGTAAATTTTCACACTAACCATCGCAGGTTTTGATAAAAAGAAGTGAAAAGATGTATGTTCTCCTCGCACTGGGTTTGGGTAATTCATTACTTTTTTGACTTCCAGGCGAGCAGATGATTCAACTTTTACTATAGCTCGGCATTCACTTCGATTCCCAAGATTGTCAGAAGCAAAGACCTTAAGCGTATCCTCTATATCCCAATCTCCAAGTTGGACAGAATACTGAAAACTTCCTATAGTGCCACTCCCAAGGTCATATTGGAAGTAATCTACCAAAGGTATGGATATGGGTTGAAGCTTGCCACAGGAAATTACAAGCCTAAGAATTAATCTTTCTGGAGTTATTTTATTAAAAGTGTTTATTCCAGACTCATCCTCTAATACTCCTGTAAGTGTAAAACTACTTGGAACCAAACTTCCATCTTTAAGAGATTTGCCAAATGCAAAGAGCTCAATTTTCGGTCCACTCGTATCTTCTGGATTGTCTCCACATGGCATAATTCTAAGTGTATCTACAGCCATGCTTCCACATAGTCTATCGTTCCATGCAAAAACACTAATTTTAGCAGAGTAAAGGGTATCCCACAAAGTATCACCCTCTGGTGTAACACTGTCTATAACAATCCGTCCCCCATATATAAGTGAATCTCTTTCAAAATCTAATATAGGAATAAAGAATTCCTGAGACCATTTTCCGTTCTTTACAGGAGTAATCCCTTCAAATAGAACATCTTTACACAACTGGTCATTAATCATTTCACCTCGCATTTTATATTCGCAACTTGCAGGAGCATAGTGATAGACATATTCTGAACTTCTCACTGTGATATGAGCAAACTTTGCCTCAGGTGCCCTTCCACATACTTTAAGTGGCATTCCTCCTTTAATAACATCCGGCAAAGAATCAATTATAACATTAATTGACCTATCAGGAAGTTTTGTTGAAGGATCTGAAAATGAGTTTATATTTTTAGGAAACCCTGAGTTAAGAAGAGTTGCGTATACTGCTTTTCCTATTGTATTCTGTGGCTCTATCAAGAAATATTTAATAATTCCTTGTTCTATGCCTGAAGAACCACCTGTTGAACGAGTTGATGCAATTGTTCCAATTGAGCCTTTGTTATTTATCTTCTGCAAATAGTCAGCCATTCCATCTTTATACTCCCGCTCAAAACAACCTACCCCACACGACCAGAAGTGTGAAAAAGGAAGTTTTATCCCATTATTAAGTGCCTGAATATCTGTAGGATTCCAGAAAACATTTTCTCCACAAAGTTGTAAAAGATTTCCATGCCCTCCAAAAAGAGTGAGAAACGACCCCTTACTCCAGTGTCTTACTAAATCATCTCTTGCTTTTGGCTTAAGAATCCCGTCTAGAGGATAGTTCATTAAATATACTTTAAATATATCAAAGGAACCTGGAATATAATTGGCAATTCTTTCTGCGTGATTTACAAAAGCATCCCCATCGGGCTCTTCATCATCTGCAATGAGCAGGATATGGTTCTGCCAAACTCCCATATTTTTTTCGTATTTGGGAATCTTTTCACATACTATATCCCGAGCTTCTTCTTTTGTCTTTGCTGTTATTCTTCCAATCGCAAGATTTTTATCCGTGAACCACCAGTCATAGCAATATTGATGCTGTGGAGGATATCCATATTCTCCTACACGATATCCTTCTTCCCATGGTGGAACACGATTTTTCTCTAAACTTTCATCCTTATAATTATAAGTCCCAGCTCCTAAAAGAAGACAATACCCTGTTTCCCAATTATCATAAGCAAACTTTAAGAAATTCTTTATTGCATAAGGCGAGTGCTTAAGACCCCAACTAAAATTATCACAAATATCATTTACAGAAAAAACTCCTGTCTTAAGTCCTTGTCTTTCTCTATACCTTTTTAACGAGTTAGCATAATTCAAAAAGTCAGAATGTGTAATTATTACAAAATCCAAATGATTAGATAGATTTCGTAAATCATAAGGACTTTTGCTCTTAACCGATGGACTCTTGAAATTGGTGCTTGCATAATAAGTTCCTTTATCTCCTTTGAACTTCACTGTTCCATTTCCATATACTGCCCCATAGATTAACTTTGGTACAACCTCATTAGTAGTATTAAAGATTACAGGAAGTTCATCAAACTTATGGAGCTCAAATTTCTGGTCTGCATTCTCTCCACTGAATTTCAAATTTCCAGTATGGGCATCGTACTTTTTCTTATATATAACTTCAAACCAGTCAAAGAAAATAACATCTTTCATTACCGAATCTCTATACATTTCAAAAGTGAAAGTATTTGAACCATTATGGAGTCCAGTAACACTATCTTCAAAAATTAGAGGATTTTCCTGTCCTCCCCGCCAGTTTTCACTAAAGAACTCTTTTCCATTCAAATATACCCTTATATTATGATGTATGCTGTTTGATTCCTCCTCATGGCTACCATCAGCATACCATCCATAAACTGCAAATCTTATGCAACAGTTATCCTCGTAAATCCCTTGAACATTAAAACTATAGTCTTTTTTAAGACTACTGTTTTCTTTTTCTCTTATTAGTTTCTCCCATATCCAACCCAAACCACTTTTTGCCGGGCAATTGATATCTTCTTCTACATGGAGAGTATCAAGAAAATATCCCGGTGTTTCTCCACCAACTGGGACTCCGAAAATACTATCTCTTCTGCCCGGCTCGCCTCCATAAGTAAGCCAATAAACATTAGTATTTGTATATGGGTTTATAAATGCTTCACCATTTTTGCCCCATCCACTGAGTGGTGTACCATAAAATAAAATAGAAGTATCAGAAAGCACACAAATTGGGATTTCACATAAAGTATCAGAGCTGTCAGTCTTCATTTTACTCCCACCGTTATATAATTTTATTGTCTTTGGGTCAGTATTCTGCATCCCAAGAGCTTTAAGCTGAGAGGAACTAACTTTATAGATACCCTCTTCTTGAAGTTCAATCTTATACCATGAGTCAGGATAATATTTTCCATCAGACTTTATACTGGGGGCTCTCCAGTTCTTTGCCTGGTCATAATTAATGAGCACACTCTTAAATACAGACTCAAAAAGCCTATCTCTCTTCGGAATTCCCTTGCCTCCATAGAAATTTATTCTTACCCTTATACGATTATAAATTAACAAAGTTTTGTTTATCGGATTATATCTCAAGGGGTTTATTCTTAACTTCAAGACCTCCTGTCCTCTATAAAGCGTTTGCTCTTCTATTGATACAATTTCAGAGGGCCAAAACGCACTCTTTGAATATATACTCTCATCTTGCTCTTTTTCCGTAAATCCGAAAACAGGAGGAATATCTACTTCTGAACGTTCTTTAGCTACAGAGCTAATGACCTGGACATTGACTTTTGCAGATATAGGAATCCCTATTACAACATATTTCACAGGAAGAGCGGGTTTGCCAACCTCTGTCTCCTGATGAGTATTTGGAATATATGGCAGTCCATCTAAAAACAGCTCTCTATGTGTATATATAAACTCTATCCCACTTTTGTCAGATTTCAGAATCTCAATATCTGCGGCAGGGCTTTGCTTCTCAACTTTCGTAGCAGTTCGCTTTATTGGTGCACTACCTGAATTAGTTCTACTTTGTGTTGCAAAAGACTTTGGTCCTGCTCCAAGTAAATTAGAAAATAATAAAAGAGTAAATAACCACATTTTTTAAATATTAGACACTAAATTCCAAATGTCAAGAAAAATTGGTGTAGCAAATTAGGTAAGAATTTACCAAAATTCCAGATAATTTAGAATTTCTTTTATTTAAGCTTCTCTGCCTCATCTATCAACATTATTGGTATATCATCCTTTATTGCATAGGCAAGCTTACACTTATGACAGATAAGCTTCTCGTTTTTCCTGTCGTATTCAAGATCTCCCTTGCATTTAGGACAAGCAAGAATCTCCAGCAATTTATCATCTAACATCTTAACCTCCTTTCAATATAGTGAGTTGACACGGTAAAGGAAACTTTATTTTTATCCAACTTTCCCTGTCGCCTTCTATTTTTATTTCCTTGCCCCATACTTCTGGAACAAACCCAATAACTTCATTATCTATTACTACTGCTATCGACTTTCCCTTAGGCAGTTCTTTATTAAATGTAAGCTCAATAAATCCACTTTCAAAAGATATATCCACAAGTTCTTGCTGTAATTTTTCTTTTAACACCACAGGTTTAGTTGGGTCACCGCACACAAAATGTCCCGATTCGTCGGAACCAGAGGTATAATCAGCTTTATAGAGCTCAAGATTTCCGGGCTCAAGCAAAGTTTTAATTAAAGATTCCGGACCCCTTTGAGCTAAAAATAAAAGAGTTATCGTATTTCCTTTTAATTTATACTCCACACGATTAAACCCGTATAACTCAAATCTTTCTTTCAATATTTGAGCTACTTCTAAAGACTTACAAGATGCAACTACTTCAATTTTCTTTTTCTTTGCTGAAGGATTTGAAATTTCATATTCCTCTCCAATACTCTTTATCTCAAATTCCCATTTTATATTCTCAGCTTCTGCTAATATTTTCTCTGGAACCTTTGTCTCTGCGTCAATCCATATAACTCCTTTAGTTTCAGTTAATCTCGGGTCCATAAAAAGCAAATTTGGCTTAAACTCATATATAAAACTCTCTCCCGCTGATTCTTTGAATTTCCATTCCCCAATAGAGCAAACCAATTCCAATGTAGCCACAGGGTTTGACAAATTTGTTCTTGCTACTTCTTCCCATTCCCCCTCCCATTTATATTCTTTTTCACTTATCCCGATTACATTGATTTGCTCTCGTTTTCCGTCAAATTCCCAAAATCCATTAACTTTTGCGTCTCCCTTGATTGTTACTCCTTTAAATTTTCCACTCATTCCTGGTTTTGCAAACCGAATCTCAAACTCAAAGTTTTGCCTCCCAAGACGAGCGATACATTCTTTTACTTCTTCAGGTGAAAATGGCTCTATAGAACGCTCCATACTCCGAGAAACACATCCATTTATCAATAAACAGCAGACAAAGAATATCCGATTCTTCATTTCTACAATCTAACACCCGATTCTGGATTTAAAGTATTGAATGGTTTTTTTAAGCCCGTCCTCTAATTTGACTTTGGGCTCCCAACCGAGCTTTTCTTGTGCAAGAGATATATCCGGTCGTCGGACTTTGGGGTCATTAAGTGGCAAAGGATGATAAGTAATTGGTTGTCGGTTGTCGGCTGTCGGTTGTCGGTCTTGAGTTATTTTGAGAATAAGTTTTGCGATTTCAAGTATAGTTAATTCCTGAGGATTTCCAATATTTACAGGTTCGTGTATCTCTGTATTCATTAGTTTCCATATTCCACGAACAAGGTCATCTACATAACAAAAACTTCTCGTTTGAGAGCCATCACCATAAATAGTTAATGACTCCTCTTTAAGTGCCTGGATAATAAAATTGGGAACAGCTCTGCCATCATTTGCTCTCATTCGGACCCCATAGGTATTAAAGATTCTGACAATACGAGTATTTAGATTATGATAGCGGTGATATGCCATCGTAATAGCTTCTGCAAATCTTTTAGCCTCATCATAAACTCCTCTTGGTCCAATAGGATTCACATTTCCCCAATATTCTTCAGGTTGTGGGTTACAAGATGGGTCACCATACACCTCAGAGGTTGATGCAAGCAGGAATTTTGCATCTTTGGCAAACGCAAGTCCAAGTGCATTATGAGTCCCGAGAGAGCCAACTTTTAGAGTCTGAATAGGATAGCGGAGATAATCAATAGGAGATGCAGGAGATGCAAAATGCAGGACCCAATCCAGAGGTTCTTGTTCATCAATTTCTATGAACTTCGTAACATCATGTTCTATTAGTTTGAAATTTGGATTAGTTAAAAATGTGGCTATATTATCGCGGCTCCCCGTGATAAAGTTGTCCATACAAACAATCTCGTGGTTCCTGGAAAGCAAGAATTCGCATAAATGAGAGCCAAGAAATCCAGCACCTCCTGTGATTAGAACCTTCATTAGTCGTGAATCGTTCATCGTTATCTCCCTATTCCATAGTAAGTAAAGCCAAGTTTTAGCATTTTTTCCTTTTCAAATATATTTCTGCCATCTATAATAACAGGTGATTTAAGAAGAGACTTTATTCTATCTAAATCCAGTCCCTTAAATTCTTCCCACTCGGTGAGAATACAAAGGCAATCTGCTCCATCGGCTATCTCATAAGGGCTTTTGCAATACTCAATATCCTTAAGTATATTTTTAGCAACTGGCATTGCTTGTGGGTCATAGGCGCGTATTTTAGCTCCTTCTTTTTGGAGCATCTGGATTATGTCAATTGATGGGGCATACCTCATATCTTCAGTATCTGGCTTAAAAGCGAGTCCGAGAATTCCAATTGTTTTATTATTTAGATTCCACAGAGCTTCTTCTACTTTGGTCACGAAAAGTTTTTTCATTGACTCGTTTATCTTTTCTACTTCGTAAAGTAGAGAGAAATCGCATCCTAATTTTTCTGCTATTTTCTTAAATGCTCGTAAGTCTTTTGGAAAGCAAAATCCACCAAATCCAATTCCTGCTTGCAAGAATTCAGGACCAATACGGTGGTCAAGTCCTATCCCTTGAGCTACTTGTTCAATATTTGCTCCTGCCTGTTCGCAGATTTTAGCAATAGCATTGATAAAAGATATCTTCGTGGCAAGAAAAGAATTTGAAGCATGTTTTATAAGTTCGGCAGACTCAATGTCAGTAACGAGAATAGGTGCTTGAATTGGTTCATAGAGCTCCATTAGTATCTTTTTGGCACGAACAGTCTCTACTCCAAGAACAATGCGGTCTGGGTGCATGAAATCATAAATTGCGGCTCCCTCGCGTAAAAACTCAGGATTAGATGCCACATCAAATGAGAGCCCTGACTTAACTTTTCCCTCCATCAATTGTTTTATCTTCACTCCTGTGCGGACCGGGACAGTGCTTTTCTCAACCACAAGTTTATAATCGTGCATAGATTTGGCAATCTGAGTAGTTACATTCTCAATTGTGCTAAGGTCAGCATCTCCAGATAGTTTTGGCGGAGTACCAACACAAATGAATATAACTTTAGCTTCTTGGATTCCTTCCTTTATGGAAGTTGTAAATGTAAGTCTGGGTTTATTTTTATTTAGTAACTCCTGTAATCCCGGCTCAAATATTGGGAGTTTGCCATTCTTTAGGTTGAGAATCTTTTCCTCATCATTATCAATACATACTACCTCATTTCCCAACTCTGCGAAGCAAACACCTGAAATCAAACCAACATGCCCTGTTCCTATAATTGCAATTTTCATCATATCTCCTCGTTTAATATTTTCCCAAGTACTCTTATATCTTCCTTGTCTTTTGGTCTACCTGTATACTTTTTTGTTTCAATCAAGTCTTCTATAGAGAGAACATTTACTTTTACATTCTTTAAATATTTTATAGCTCTTCGTTCCCACATATCGTTGAAATCAGAAATTCTTGCTCCTGCTTGTATATCTACTGTTACATCACCTAAGATTGTGTACATAGTAGCTTCCAAAATAACATTAGGCGAGACTCTGCCAGCCCTGTCAAGACCAGCTTCCTCAAGTGATTTTAATGCCTTTTTGCAGTTATCTAATGTAGGCTCTATCAATATATCTAAATCCAAAGTAAATCTTGGTATTCCGTGAGCCATTACTGCAATTCCTCCAATTACAAGATACTTTACTCTATTTCGATTTAGAGCTTTGTATATTTCTATATGTTTTTCTAATAGCGACATCTTTCTTCCTATTTTTTTCAAGTTCTCTAAAAAGTTCCATGAAGCTGGCAAACATCTTATATTTCTTGGTAAATGAGAGAGGCAAAAACCACTTTACCTTATACTCCATTGACTCACATTTAACATTATCGAATTTCCCCGTTGTTATTCTGATGCTCATATTTTTTCCAGAAATTTCTTTTCTCTAACTAGTTTAAATGCTTTGCGAATTCTTTGCTCATAATCTTTAGTTAACTTTACTTTCCTACGAGCCATTACCTTTTTTGCTACTTCTATTGCTTTTTCAAGATTATATTCTGTAAGTTCATTCTTGGCACCCCAAGTAAATGATGGAATATATTTAGGCATCAGACTACCACCGTATATATTTGCAAAACATCCAATTACACAGCCCGTGTTTAACAAAATACCTATCCCGGTTTTCGTATGGTCGCCAATAAACGAACCTACCTTTAGATGCCCCGTATCAATCTGTTCGCTTTTCCCTTCACGCTTTTCACTTTGCACCTTTACAGTTCCGTAGGTGTTCTTAAGGTCAGAGGTAGTAGTAAGAGCACCCAGGTTCACCCATTCTCCTATAAATGAATGTCCCACAAATCCTTCGTGATGTTTATTTGAGTAATCTGAAAAAATAGATGTCTCAACTTCGCCTCCAATCCTACATACTCTACCGATTGTTGTGCCGGGTCTTATTTTCGCTCCATCAATTATAGCTCCGTCTCCTATAAAGCAGGGTCCTTCTATTATAGTTGGTGGTTTAATATGAGCTTTATCCCCAATATAAATAGGTCCTCCGTATAGAAATACACCTTCCTCAATTTTTGCACTCTCACTAATCCATATATTCTTGCTTCTTGCTTCTTGCTTCTTGCTTCTTGTAGGAGCAATCTCTGATTGCGATAGCAATTCAAAATCTTTTACAATTATGGACTCATTTTCTTCAATTAAGTCCCACGGATATTTAATAACTGTAGCTTCAACTTCTATTTTTTTAAGTTTCTTTTTAAGGAAGTCCAGAAATTCAGTCTTTATTGGTGGTTCTAAATCTGGAATCTGAAATCTGGAATCTGAAATCTGGAATCCAACCACCTCATCCCCAGTTGTAAATATCCCCTCATCATCAGGTAATGGAGAGTGCAATATTGCTCGCCCATTTATAAATAGAGTTTGAGAGTTCAAGAGTTTGAGAGTTTGAGAATCAAATCGTGAGAGTGTCTGGATTTTTGAATCAGGATAAAGCTTCTGAATCCTCTCCTTAAATGTGAACATCCCGCAATACAGGTCAAAAACAGGTCTCAAATACACAAGTGGCAAAAAATTCCTATACCCCTCATCCTCGTAGATATAAATTTTATCTTTCATTTCTTATAGGGACAAAATTCAAATCTGCTTCTACTTACTTGTGAATTTGTAGTTTCTGTCACGAGCTTTGCAAAGTAGATGCCAGTTACCAGTCCTACTTGAAAAATGAACCAATATTATTTACAACATTATTTATAAGATACCCTACTGTTAACACCATAAATATGAAAATTAACATTCCCAAACTTTTCAAGCAACTTCGTGCTCTTTTAGATTGTACCTCCCTTTCTACTACTGTAATCATAGAGATTATGCCCCATAGCCCTAAACCAATCAGCACAAGTTCTAATGAGAAAATTTTCTGTCCTATCACCCAAAAAATTACTCCCCCAACCAAGAATATTATGAACAACCAAAATCCCTGTTTTACTCCACTTCTTGGCTTTTCGTCATAACTCTTTGGCTTTGAAACTTCATCTTCTATTTTATTTTTAATTTCCTCCACCATTTTTCTCTTCTCCTATGAAAGTATGGTGTCAAGTTTTAAATCACTTTAACATCCACATCTTTCTTTTGAAAAAATAATATGTACTTATCTTTCATTTCTATTTTCGTGTAATTCGTGGTTCAGGTCTTTTTTGATTTCACACCTCTTCTCTTAGTATTAGGACTTCACGAGATTTACTGCCTACATAAGGACCGACTATTCCAGCTCGTTCAAGTTCGTCTATTAACCTTCCTGCTCTTGCATATCCTATCTTGAACTGCCTCTGAAAAAGCGATACCGATGCAGTTTGATGTCTTATCACGATCTCCCTTGCCTCCTCAAATAACTCATCAACATCTTCCTCAAGAGCTTTCTCTTCTCGTATCCTCGTAACCTCAAAAGCTTGAGTCTCTTCTTCAAGTTTTGGATAATACTCAAGTCCCAATAGCAAATCCTTAATCTTCTCACCCGGCACTCCACATAAAGATTGCATTTTCTTTGAAAATATATCAATTCTTTCTCTTGCTCCCGGAGTATCCTGCTCAACAATAGATTCTATTAATTCTTCTCTTACTACTTCTTTTGCTATTATGTCTGGTTCCTCAATTTTATCGGGCAATAATTCCCTAAGCCACCTTTCAACCCAAAGGTCAGCAATTGCTCTTGACTCTTGCGTGCTAATATATGCACCATGCAATCTATCAGGAACTCCTGTGCCGGGCGGTAAGAACAACATATCGCC
>JAUWHX010000080.1 GCA_030605695.1 bacterium
TTAGAAGAATACTGTGGAAAGGGTGCAGGACTCTTTTCCACGGGATTCTTTGAAGACTTTTGTCCCGATAAATCGGGATTGATTTTCAAGTCCACAGGTCGCAGACTCTGTGCGAGATTCTTCGGAGATTCTTGTTTCTCGCTTCTCATTACTATATCAATTTTATCAACTTTAACTCCTGCCTTATTGAGCGTCTCTTGAATAGCCGAAAGCTTGGAATTCAGTATTTTAGAGTTGGGGAGTTTAGAGTTTAAGAGTTTAAGAGTTGGAGAGTTTAAGGGTTCAAGAGTTGTAAGTTGTTTGTTGTTAGTCGTGAATTGTGAGGAAGGCGGAATTCCAAGTAAGGATGAAAGAAGAATTTGCTCAAAGTTATCAAATAGAGAGTTGCGAGTTGCGAGTTGCGAAGCGTGAGTTGCGAGTTGTGAGTTATTCACAGAATCCTGTGGAACAGATTTCTGTTGCAGAGTTTTTCTCATGGGATTCTTTGAAAGAGAGTGGAGAGTAATTTTTGAGGTTGCAACTCCGGTAAAGGGTAGAGATTTTCCGTAGAATCCCTTGGATAAGTTCACATTACTCATTTTTCACTCTCATAATCTTTTGGGTAATTCTTGCGGCTCTATCCGGAGGTAAGACCTCAAGAATACGAGCCGAAGAGCGTTCTTTCATAGATAGTAATAATTTCACTACATTTTCATCGGGTAGAGAGTCCATAACAGATGCTGACTTAGAGGGTTCCATAGTTTCATAGATTTTAGATAATTTGGCAGAACTGTGTTTCAGGGTTAAGTCTATTTTTTGGCTTGCTTTATCAAGTGCCTGCTCACGAGTAATTAGCTCTGTTTCTCTTTGAGAAAGAGAATCTCTTTTAAGTTTTATGATAGAATCTAACTCCAGCAATTCAGTTTGCTTGTTTTCAATGAGAAGAGTCAAGGAATCAACTGTAGTGAGAGTATCAACCTCTGCTTCAGCAGATTCTGATTTTTTAGACTTATTGCATTTAAATCCGAGAGTTAGAATGCTGAGGAGAATTATTAAGTTAAGAGTTAAGAGTTGTGAGTTGTGAGTTAAGAGTTTAGGGTTATTTTTAGTCATTTTTATTTAAGAATCTATGTTTAGCAGATTCATCGTAAGAAGCCTGTTCCCATCGAGCTCTTGCCCGATTGTGTAAGTTTAGTCGTTTTTCCTTCAATTTCTCCATTACTTTGCGAGGCTTAGTTGCTTCAATAAGTTCTTCTCTTTTCTTGTCTACAGTAGTTGTTTTCTTGTGTACATCATTTTTGGCAAGAGAGAGTTCGTTTCTGATTCTGAAAAGATAATTATCATACAAAACACGTAAATATAGAAAGTCAAAAACAGAGGAACTCATCTCTTCAATTTCTTCCTTCTGAAGATTTTTAAGGTCAGAAACTTTTAATTCAGCATCGAATAAAGCATATTTAGCTTTACCCAATTCTCTTTTCCTCTTTTCTTCAATTTTCATCCTATAATCAAGGACCTTATTTAGTCTGAACTCAAATTGTTTCATATTATTGGTTATCCGTTGTTAGTTTTTTTTGTTCATTAGTCGCAGGGATTGGTTGAGTGGTTTTTTTGTCAGCAAAGGACAGGATAGTAGAAATAGTATCGTTCCAAAGAGCTTTATCATCAATGTTCTGAGTGAGGAAATCATTGATAGAGTCAATATGGTTAATAGCATAATCGATTTTATTGTTAGAGCCTTTAACATAAGCACCGATGTTGATAAGGTCTTCTGAATCTTGATAAGTAGCAAGGATATTAATAATTTCTTTGGCACCTTTTAAATGCTCTGGAGAGACAACATCGAGCATAAGCCGAGAGCTCGAGGACAGAACATCAATAGCCGGGTAATGGTTTTTATCAGCGAGTTTACGAGAAAGGACGATATGTCCGTCAAGGATAGCCCTGACAGAATCAGCAATGGGCTCATCCATATCACCTTGCTCAACGAGGACAGTATAGAATCCAGTAATGGAGCCAGCTTCAGAAGTGCCAGTTCGTTCAAGTAGTCGTGGCAGGAATGCAAACACAGAAGGAGTATATCCCTTAGTAGTAGGAGGCTCACCGATGGTAAGACCGAGTTCACGTTGAGCAACAGCAATACGAGTAATAGAATCCATAAGTAGCATTACATGTAATCCTTTATCACGGAAGTATTCAGCAATAGTAGTGGCGAAGAGAGAAGCTTTAACCCTAACAAGAGCAGGTTGGTCAGAAGTAGCAATAACAATAACAGATTTACCAATTCCTTCTTTTAAATCTTTTTCCAGAAAGTCACGAACTTCTCTACCTCTTTCACCGATAAGACCTATAACATTAACATCAGCAGAACAATATCTTGCAATCATACCCAGCAAAATACTTTTGCCTATTCCAGAGCCGGAGAATATTCCTATTCGTTGACCCTCTCCACAGCTAAGGCAACCATCTATAGCTCTAATGCCTGTAACAATAGGTTTTTTGATACGTGTACGCCTCAAAGGATGAGGAGGAGAAGAAAAAACGGGTCTGTATTCCATGGTGAGAAGAGATCCTTTATCATCAATAGGATTACCTAGACCGTCAAGAACTCTGCCTAACAGTTCATCGCCGACCGGCACAGATAAGGGTCTATTATTTGAAACAACTCTGGCACCGGGAAGGATACCATGCATAAAGCCGAGAGGCATAAGTAAAGTGTAATCGTCCTTAAAGCCCACAACCTCAGCTTTGATAGAAGATTGATTGTCAGAATTTATGACATCGCAGACTTCGCCGACAGCGGCTTTGGGTCCCAAGGATTTAATGACAAGCCCGGCAACTTCAGTAACTTTGCCATTATAAGACAAAGTATCCATCTGGTCAATAGCATCTATATAGCTATCAGCCCATCCTAAGAGTTTAGAGTTAGGAGTTGAGAGTTTAGAGTTATTTTCAGTCATTAGATTCTGCAGTTAGACCTAATATTTCATCAATTTTTCTCAACTTAGATTGGATGGAGGCATCAATCTCATGAGAAGATGTATTAATTAAACAGCCGCCTTTTTCAATTTTTTTATCAGCGAGAATCTCGAAATTAGATGGCTGGGTTAAAAGAGTATTCCACTCCGTAGAGTTACCTTTCACTAAATCAATGTCCCCAGGACTTACTTTAAGCATAATAACTTTATCATTGATGCCGCTCAAAGCTTCTTTCACAACTTTAATAATAATCTCGGAATCAGTATTTATTTCTTTGTATATTATCTTTTTAGCAATCATAGATGCGAGTTTGAGGATTACCATCTGTGCGGAGCTCAAAATGCTCTGTTTCTCCTCAAGTATGTCCTGAATAACAGAAATCAATCTCTCTCTGATTTTGGAGGATTCTTCCTTGCCAATGCGAAGTCCATCATCAAATCCTCGTTGGTAAATCTCTGCACTTTTATCTTTTTCCTGTGCATGGGATTCATCTAAGTCGGCAACGATGCCGTGTTGAACTCCCTCAATCGGCAAACTGGTTTTAACAACTAATTCCATAATAATTTAGTTGACAGCTAACGGTTGATAGTTGACAGAAGTCATTAGTCATTCTGTAATTTAAATTTATACATACTCGGCGGTTGATTTCACTATAGAGATATCGCCTTTTTCTTCTAAGCTTCTAACCAACTCAACGATTTGACGTTGAGCTTCCTCAACATCAGCTAATCTTATAGGTCCTGTAGTCTCAATTTCTTCCATAAACTCTTCTTTGGCTCGGTCAGACATATTAGAGAGGATTTTATTTTTAATTTTTTCAGGAGAGGCTTTAAAAGCTTTGACGAGAGTAGCTCTATCTATTTCACGAACGATTCTCTGAACATATCTATCTTCTAAATTGCCAATGTCATCGAAAGTGAAAATAAGTTCTTTCATTCTTGCAGCAGCATCTGGGTCCATTTTATTAATGGATTCAAGTATATCTTTTGCATCTTCTCCGCCGATATAAGAGATAATGGTAGAAGCAATACCGACGCCGCTTGACTTACGTATTTCATCCCTTGAAGTAGCCAGCTTCAGTTTTGGTTTTAGTGTCTTAGCAATACTGTCCAATATTTCCTTTGGCAATTCATCTATTTTGGTCATTTTCTCAATGATTTCGTTTCTTATATCCGGGGAGAATTCTCTGATTATCTTAGAAGCTTTCATGGGTGGAAGAGCGCGGAGGATAAGTGCCACCGTTTGTGGTTGGTCATCTTTTACTATATCCAGTATCGCGGATGGCTCTGCTTCTTTGAGGATTTGAATTGCTTCTTTATCTTCTATTACACTTTTCCCCATTGCAGAATCTGCTAATTCAGGATTTACTTTAGACAGTAAGCCAACTGCTCTATCTTTAGAGCCGATTACAGAGCCTGTGGAAGTCAAGAACTTATGGAATTCCTTGATGACGGATAATGTTTCGTTCGGTGAGATATAATCAATTTTGCTGATTTCTCGGGTAATATTAGTAACTTCCTCGGGGTCAAGGTGTTTAAGGACTTCAGCGGCGACATCGTCACCGAGAGACATCAAGATTACTGCGGCTTTTTGAGTACCAGTCATATCAAGAGCTAATTAATCACCGGTGGAGCTAATAATTCTTCTGATAACACTCGCAGCTTCGTCCGGTTTTTCAACAGCAGCCTTAGAGACTTCACTTTTTAATTGTTCAGCTTCCTTGCTACCCTCAGAAGCTGGAGTAGGCATTTTAGCAGCAATAAGATTAGGTAGTTCCCGCAACAACACACGAATAATCATAAAAACAACACCTATTATAAGGAAAATAATTACCAAGCGAATAATAGTATTAATTGGGATAGTTGGGAATTTGCGTTTAGGTTCAAATTTAATTGGAGGCGCGCCGAAAGGAACATTAGAGACTTTAATTTTGTCGCCTCTGATTTCGTCATAACCGACGGCATTTTTGACAATGTCAGTAAATTTAGAGATTTCGGTAGAAGAGAGAGAAGAGTATTCGTAGGAGAGGCCGTCGTCAGCAAGGAGGTATCTGCCGTTAACAAGAGCGGAAACAGAGAGTTTTTTGATGTTGCCGATTTTGTTGACGACATGCTCAATGGTTTTTGAGATTTCATAATTGGTAATAGAAGCATTGGAAGATTGGGAGGAATTGGATTCTTTGGACCTAATGACTTGGCCATCTGGGTCGTAAGATTCGATGGTTTTAACAACGTTGGTGAAGTCAAGTTCAACATCAGTTTTAACGATAGCATGGCCTGGGCCGAGTGCTTTTTCGAGAATGGACTGAGCTTTATAGCTGAGGTATTTTTCAGTCTCACACTTTAACTCAAGTTGGCGGTTAGAGAAATTAACAACAGATTGGAAATCATCAGAGTCTTTGACGGCATCAGAACCATGCAGGACATTACCGGAATAATCAAGTATAGTAACATTGCGAGAGAGTAATCCTTCGACCGAAGATGCGATCAGGTAAGCAATGCCCTTAACCTGATTTTCAGAGATGACATCATTAAGGTTCAAAACGACGGAAGCAGTGGGGTTTTTCTGGTCTTCAGCAAATAGACGTTGTTCGGGGGTAACGATATGGACGCGGGCATCACGGACTTCATCTAAGGAGCGGATGGTGCGGACGAGTTCACCCTCGATAGCACGTTTATAATTAACTTTTTCAGCGAAGGCAGTAACGCCGATACCACCTTTATCAAAGATTTCATAACCAACGATACCGCCTTTAGGGATTCCTTTTCCTGCTAAAGTGAGTCGAGCCTCATAAACCTCATCGACGGAGACTAATATTCTGGTACCTCCAGCAGCAAGTTTATACGGGATTTTAAGGTCTTTAAGATTTTTCACGGCTTCAGCAGCATCCTTTTCTGAGAGCTCCGAATATAAGATAACAAAGTTCTCCTTATTGCCGCCCGACTTCAGCATACTTGAAGAAATAGCAATAATTAGTAATAAGCCGATTCCACCAACGATAAGTAGCTTTTGAATTTTGGTCAAACTTTTCCAGAGTTTATCTATTTTAGACTTATCCATATTATTAGTTGAGAGCTGGGGAGTTTAAGAGTTCAAGAGTTGAAAGTTGAGAGTTAAGAGTTGAAAGTTGATTCATTTAGACAGTCATCCGCATAACTTCACGATAAGCATCAAGGAGCCGATTTCGGAGTTCAAGCATAAGTTGGAAACTAATATTTGCCTCTTGAGCAGCTACCATCACATCGTGAAGAAGAACATCCTTGCCGGATACGAATTTATTGATAGCCGAATCTGCTTCCTTTTGTAATCCGTTAACTTCTTTTAAAAACCCCTGAACCATAGACTTAAAATCTTCGGTTCCTTTGGGTTTAATCTGGTCAATACCTATTTTATTATGTTGAATACCTTGAATTTCATCCATAATTACCTCCCGATTTCAAGAGACCTAGAAGCAATAGATTTGGCGGCCTCAATAACAGAAATATTGGCTTCATAAGCTCTTCTGGCAATAGCCATATCCACAAGCTCCTGCACCAAATCAACATTAGGCAATTTCACATAGCCATTTAAATCAGCATCCGGATGAGAAGGGTCATATATACGCTTAAATGGTGCGATAAAATCTTTCACTATTTCAGATTCCACGCCGCCTGGATTATGGGAGGAAGCAACAGCTCTCCCATTACAAATATGAGCAGAATGAGTGCACCAAAGTCCTTTTCCCTTGATGTGGCTGGATTGTTCGGCTTTGCTTAATAAGGCAGTAAAAACGACATCTTGTCTTCTGTAAGGGACTCCTTCTGAGGTTCGTGTAGTCTTCACATTGGCAACATTTTCTGCAATTACATTTAACTTAGCCCGTTGAGCATATAGTCCACTTGCACTTACATCAATAGCAGGAAACCAACCCATAATTACCTCCTCTGAATAGCACTAAGAAGCATTTTATACTTAAGCGATAATAGCTGTGTATATGTATTCCAACTAATAGAATTTTTGGCGAGCGTAACCATCTCGCGGTCAATATCTACAGTCCCTGAGCTTGAAATAAAAGGTTTCACCCTCTCAATTTGTGACCTTCCAGTCGGTAGATGAGCGGAATGAGTAAGAGTCCCCTTAAGTTTGGATTCAAGATTTAAAAGCTCCTCAAATACTACTTCTCCTGCAAGGTATTCAGGAGTGCTTAAATTAGCAATATTCTGAGCAATTACATTATGTCTTAGGGCGCCAACCTCTAATCCTTTTTTTAGAGCCAGAAACCCGATATCTCCAAAAATATCTTTCATAAGAATCGTGAATTCATAGCATTCCGCATCCGTCCGTTGTAGACTCTGTGAGCTGATGGTTCGCAGAATCCGACGGAACGGAGAAAACCATAATTTGTAAGTTGATTCATTTGTGGTTTTATTATGTATGTAAATATAGCAAATTTTGTGTCAAAAAATTCGTTTCATTCTGAAAGAACAAACCTATAAGCATTTTAGAAAAATATAAGGACATTTTTTTCTTAAGCAAGATAGACATTTTTTCCTACTTATGGGTCAAAACTTCCTCCTGTTCAGTCCGATACTGACGAAGTTTCTCCCTTAAAGTTCTGGTAGATATGCCAAGAAGAGAAGCTGATTTGGTTCGATTTCCTCCTTCTTTTGCCAAAGTCTCAAGAATAAGCATTTTCTCAACTTCACTCAACTTGATACCAACTAAATCTTTTGCTTCATTGCTGTGTGGAAGGGTATTTGTTCCATTATTACTTTTTTTCTGTAAATCAAGGTGAGAAGCTGACAAGCAGGATGAAGAATTAAGAACCACCGCTCGCTCTATAGCATTTTCAAGTTCACGGACATTGCCGGGCCAATTACAAGATAGAAGGAGTTCCATGGCCTCACTTGATATATTCTCCATTTTCTTGTCATAATAAGTAGTGTATTTCCTTAAGAAATAAGCCGCAAGCAATGGAATATCTCCCTTGCGTTCCCTTAAACTTGGAATCCAAATCGGGACAACTGCTAACCTGTAGAAAAGGTCTCCCCTAAACAGCTTTTCCTCAACTGCTTGATGTAGGTCACAATTTGTCGTGGCTATAATTCGAACATCTACAGATATTTCTTCTGACCCACCTACTCTGAAAAATTTAAATTCTTGGAGAACACGAAGTAATTTAGCTTGAAGATGCATTCCCATCTCAGATATTTCATCCAATAATAATGTTCCTCCATTTGCAAGCTCAAACTTACCCTTTCTTTTTTGTGTCGCCCCGGTAAATGCACCTTTCTCATGTCCAAATAATTCACTTTCCAACAATCCCTCAGGAAGAGCAGCGCAATTTATTGAAATAAAAGGCTTGTCCCTCCTTCTACTTTGCTGATGAATTGACCTTGCTACTAATTCTTTCCCCGTACCACTCTCTCCTTGAATTAAAACAGGCACCTTACTGTCTGCCACAGCTTTTATTACCTCATATACTTCTCCCATTTGCTTGTCTTTTCCTACAAGCAATCCGAAACCATGTAAAATACCCGCACGGTCAATCTTTTCCCAAAGAACCCGATAAGACTCATCCAGCTTCTCAATAGCTATGTTAAACTCAGAAAATACCTTCTTTAATCCATTAATTTCCTTGCTCATCATTTAATCACGGAAACACGGAATAACCGAAACACGGGAATTTGTAACCCAACTCATTAGATTAACATTAAGGCCGAAGTCCTGAATTTTATGCATCAATAAATTGTATTTCTTCTGTGTTTTCATACTTCAGCGTTCCTGTAATATATTTGTTAGTAGCAAAAAGCGTGTCAATATTCCTGAGTCCGCTAAGTCAACCGCAAAATAACACTATATCTCGCACCACAAATTCTTCAAATACAACATATAGAGCAAATTCAAGAGCCCTTGCTCTAAAAAGATAAGCCCCAACGATTGAATAATGTGTAACATTTTGTTGCACTTCTACAATGAATAATACTTGAAATCCGCTATGCCGTAACATTTTGTTCTATCGTAACACAATGTTATAGTGTAACAAAAAGTTCCACCGTTAAATTTTGATACTATACTTTGTTTTGCTGTAACATTTTGTTGTAGTGTAACATTGTATTGCAGTATAACGAAATGTTGTTTTTGTGACCTATGTGGGTTGAATTCTTGTTTTGTAACATTTTGTTATCGCAACACAATGTTACAGTGTAACAAGGTTTTTCTGTCTTCCGGATTAAGGTACAAAGATTATGTTATTTTGTATTCTTTGAGCTTTCTGTGGAGGGTCATGCGTGTTATGCCAAGAAGTTTGGCAGCTTGTGATTTATTGCCCTCTGTTTTTTGAAGAGTTTTTTGGATTAGAGCCTTTTGAGTCTCG
Organism: bacterium; assembly: GCA_030605695.1. Classification (GTDB taxonomy): domain Bacteria; phylum Hydrothermota; class UBA3073; order JACQXS01; family JACQXS01; genus JAGMCN01. The sequence goes on from JAUWHX010000080.1 coordinate 9,314, forward strand.
GACCAGGGGAGAATATCAGCAGTAGGTCTTAATATTGGTCTTAATAATGGTGGAAGGTCATTTAATTTTATTAGGTTTCCAGTGCTCGCGACAAAAGCTTGTTCAATTATATTTTGAAGTTCTCTTACATTGCCCGGCCAATCATAGGAAGATAAATATAAAGTATCTAATATTTCATTCGCAACTTGCTTATGTTTTTGGTTCTGATTGCCTAAAATTTCCACAAAGTGTTTTGCTAATGCGGGAATATCTTCTCTATGCTCTCTTAAAGGCGGAACAGTTATAGGAATGACATAAAAACGATGGAAAAAATCTCTTCTTATCTTACCTTCTAATAGAGCACGTTCCAGGTTACGATTTGTAGCAGTGAGAATTCTCACATCTATTTCATAATTTTTATTACTCCCAATGGGCCTTACCTTCCTTTCTTCAAGTGTCCGAAGCAATTTTACCTGTGCCGTAAGAGGGACATCGCCTATTTCGTCAAGAAAAATAGTTCCTCCATTGCCACTGCGAAAGAGACCGATATTATCCTTAATTGCACCGGAAAATGCTCCCTTCATATGTCCAAATAATTCACTTTCAAATAAAGTCTCAGTAATACCACTACACTCTATAGGAATAAAAGGACCATCATTACGAAGAGAAAGCTCGTGTATTGTTTTTGCCACAAGCTCTTTCCCGACTCCACTTTCTCCTTGAATACACACACTTGAGTCAGTAGGAGCAACTGATAAAATCTTGGAATATAAAAGTTGCATTTTTGGTGATGCTCCTATCAATGAACCAAGACCTACCCTCCTATCTTGTGACTTATCCATTGTTACCTGTCTTTTATCTAATATCTTATTTATAGTATTAACTATTTCATCTTCATTTATTGGCTTAATTAAATAATCCGAAACTCCGAGTTTAATGCCTGCAATAGCAGTTTCAAGTTTTGGGTTTTCGGTAATTAGAATAATATTAACATTGGGGTTCATTCCACTTTTTATCTTATATAAAATCTCTACTCCATCAGCGTCTTTAATATCAGGGTCAAGGATAACCAGATTAAAGAAATAGCTTTTAAAAGATTCTACGGCTTCTTCACCGGTCTCTGACTCTATTATTCCAAGTCCAAAAGGTTTTAACATATTTTTTATGCTTTCCCGTACTTCACCAGATTCATCACAAATAAGAACCATACTCTGAAGTTTGTCCATTTATAAAATATCTTAATAGTTGGTGAGAATGATATTCCTGCCTATCTATCAACTTCCTCAGTTTTGTGTATTTCCTCTTTTTGAATTTCTTCAATTTTTTGCTCGGCTCTGTACTCACAAACTATATGAATTTCACGACCACAAGTGCAAATAATATCTATAGATTCAACTATCCCGTCCTTTTTATGCACCATTATCTGTGGCTCATCAAACTGAGGTTTGTCAGCTAATATATCACGTTCCTCGTTAATCACAACTCTATCTTTTTTTATAATATTACTTTCCATCTCTATTTTAATTATTGAAATTATACACTTTGTCAACAAAAAAAGGAAACCTTTTCCTACAAGAGGCAAAAATCTCCCTGTTAATTCTATGCTATTATATGACTCTCTAACACCTCTGTTGACCACTCAATTATATAATTACACAACTTCAAAACAATATTGACACGAAATTTGCTATATAAACTTTCCAGAATTATGCGGAAGAAAAAAATACTATTCGCAGTGCAAGAGCTTTATCCTCCAATAAGAGGAGCAGAGAAAAGTTCTCTTACACTCTTGAGAGAATTGAATGAAGAGAAATATGAAATATATGCCTTTTGTATAGGAATTGAGAATCAGCAGCTTTTAAAATCTAAAGCAGAAAAAGCATTAGCCCAATTGGACACAAATTAGCTCAAACTATGAATAATCACACACCAAATATTAAATTTTCTCTCCATTATTAACGATATAGAGTGAACCGTAGCACGATTGTGTGTATGTTATGATTAAAAGTTAAAGTTATTTGTGAAGTTTACCGATAATGAATTTGAGGAGGAAAGATATTATGGATAATCCTGTGAAAAGCGAGAGGGATGATTTTGAAGAAGATAAGAAGGTAGAAAAGAAGGAGGAGATGGTCCGCAGAGAGAAAATATTTGAGCTCATAGGGCCTTTTGTATAGAGAATTTCTCCTTTTGTGAACTTTGCCAATAACAAAAATGTTAGTAGTTAAATCGTAAGTATCAAGAAATACCGATGGCTAACAACTCACATCTAACAACTGATAAAATAAACCATATTCGTCAGTTAATTAAAGATGGCAAATTAGATGAAGCAATACTCAGGTTAGAAGCAATGCTGGAAACATATCATGAAGATGTGGGGCAAGCAGAATTATATTCTCTTCTCTGCAAACTTTACACTCGGGCAGGAAGAAAATCTGATATTCAGCAAGACTGGATTAAAAAGGCAAAAGAAATTAGCCCGACACTTGAAACACAGCCTCAGAGCATTGAAGTAACATTAGCAAAACAAACCCGGCGTATTACAGAAGTTCGTATAAAAAAATCAGGCGAGGTGATAAAGATAAATACTACTCATCCAGGAAATCCGAAAGCAACGATTCTTATCCCGGCTCAACTTAATAGACTTTTCCACACTATTAACCTTATTCCTCCTAACTTTAGGATTTTGGATGTCGGGTGTGGTGATGGATGGCTGCCACGTTTTTTGTATCACCTAAAACCAGAGCAGGAAATAGTAGGGGTTGATATAGAGGAAGATTTAATAAAATTTGCAAGAAAGCGTCACCCAAAGGATATCAAATTTTGCTTACCTAATGAATTAAAAGGCAAGTTTAATATGATCCTTATGTGTGAGGTTCTTGAACATATAGAAAATCCGGAAGACCTTATTTCAACTTATATTCCTTATTTAGAGAAGAATGCAATTTTTATTATATCAGTCCCATCACCAAAATTTGGCTATTGCCCTGGGCATATCCACCAATATCTTACCAAGCAAGATTGGGAAAGCATGCTCTCCAAGTTTACTCAAAATATAGAATGGTGTGATAACCCAAATCTACCTACGTGGTATTTCCTTAGATTTAATTTAGGGATAGAAGGCACTATCAAAAGATTTAAAAATCGTACTGAATCAGTAGCAACGATTCCTGACATTTTTGAAAATTCTACAATGTTATATATAGGAGCAAATAAGCTAAGAACTCAATTGACTGACCTTTTTGAGAATCGCTGTTCTAATATGACCATAGATGTCCTGGAAATTTGGCATGAAAATGTTAAATATTTGAGAGGACTTAAAAAATTTAATGGAGTTATGCAAGGAGATGTTAGAGAAATAGATAAGTTATTTAAACCTAATTCCTACGATATAGTAATGTGGTGGCATGGACCGGAGCATATTGAAATTCAAGAATTAGCTAAGACTTTAGATAAACTCAAACGAGTAGCAAAAAAACTTGTTATATTAGGTTGTCCTTGGGGAATTTATGTACAGGGTGAAGAATATGGGAATCCTTACGAGAAACACATAAGCCATCTGACCCTTGATTTTTTCAAAAACCATGGCTTCTTGACAAGTGTTGTAGGAACAAGGGATATACCCGGATCTAATATAACTGCCTGGTGGAAGAAGGACGAAAAGCGTTCAAAATAATCTATGGAAAGTTTGTACAATTCAAGAAATTCGTGGTTGACAATAGATGAAGTATCGCAATTAGTTAGAGTACCAAAGTATACTTTGAGATACTGGGAGCAGCAGTTTAGTGATTTCCTAAGTCCCGGACGAACTAATGGAGGACATCGCAGATTCACGGGGGAAGATATGAAACGAATTAAACAAATAAAAGAACTTTTGAAAGACAAGGGCTATAGCATAAGAGGAGCAAAAAAGAGACTGAAAACCGAAGACCAAACGCTGAAGACTGAAGATATTGATTATCTTGCTCAAAAAATAGCTCTTGTCTTAAAAAAAGAATTTTTGGGATAAAAAACTCTGCGTTCTTTGCGCCTTTGCGGTGAATTAATTTAAACCGTAGAGACACAAAGTCCACAAAGAATGGAGGGAAAATGAAATCTAAAGTTAATTTACCAGAGGATAAGAAACTTGAGAAAGTTCGAAAAACGCTTGAACTTGGCATCAAGTTTTTGGATAAAGGTGAACTTGACAAGGCAGAAAAGGAATTCAAAGATATAAGCAAGAAGTTCCCAAATCTCACAACTCCATGGATAGGACTTGGCAATGTTTATGCGGCAAAAAACAATCCGGAAGAAGCTCTCAAGAATTATGAGCACGCCCTTAAAATTTCAGGTGGGCGACTTTCGTCGCCTCCTTTTGTGGGCTCCGGAGCATCAGGCTGGACGGAATCTTCCGAGCTCTATAATAACCTGGGCACTCTATATTTTGTTCAAGGAGATAAAGTCAAAGCCGAGACTTACCTTAAGCTCGCCGTGCAAATGGAGAAGAAAAACCTTTCTGCGAAAAAGAATCTTGCTGATTGTTACTTCGCAACCGGGAAGTATCAGCAAGCAATTCCTCTATATGAACAAGTTCTTCGTAAAGAGCCTGATGCAAATACACTTATTTCTCTTGCTAATTGTTATTTTAAACTCGGTGTGTATGAGTCAGCAAAATTGGGCTACGAAAAAGTGCTTGAACTTGAGCCAGATAACAAAATCGCTAAAGAAAACCTTAATGTAGTGAGAAAGAAAATAGGCAAGAAAAAATGAAACCACGAATTAAAAATTGTCCGCAGGGTCCGATGGACACACAGATATTAACAGATAAAACAGATTTGTACAACGTCAATAAAATCAAGGTATTTTTTTATCTGTGTGAATCTGCGTGCTAATTTTTGTTTCGTGTAACTCGTGTGTACTCGTGGTTAAATAAAAAAGGAGGAAAAGATGGTTAATGATAAACGAAAATTGGCAAAAAAACATTATAATAAAGGATTAGACCTTGTATGGCAGAAGCAAGACAAAGAAGCAATTAAGGAATTTAAGCAAGCTATAAAATTATTCCCAGAACTCCCCGGTGTCCATTATGATTTGGGACTTTGCTATGAAGATAAGGGCAAAATCATTGAAGCTTTTAAAGAGTATGAAGAAGAGCTTCGTATAAATCCAGATAATTTAGATGCTCATAATAATCTCGGTAGGATGTATGCCTTGCAAGGAAATAAGGAAGAAGCAATCCGACAATTTGAACTTGTTCTTAAGCTTGACGCGAACTACGAGGGAGCTAAAAAGAATCTGGAACTTGCCGGGAAAGAGCGTGACTATGAAGACTCTTTTAAAATTCAAGAGGATACAAATCAAGTCACGAGTCACCCTGCAGATACGGGATTTCCGCTTCGCTCCAACAAGTCACAAGTCACAAAGCCTGAGACCCGCAACCTACAACTTGCAACCATCTCTCTCTGTATGATAGTGAAGAACGAAGAAGAATGCTTACCCAGGTGTCTGGATAGCGTCAAAGATTTAGTGGATGAGATAATAATTGTAGATACTGGCTCTACCGATAAAACAGTAGAAATTGCCAAATCGTATGGTGCAAAAGTTTATTACTCCAAGTGGTGCAATGACTTTTCTGCTGCTCGCAACGAGACACTGAAATATCCAACCAAGGACTGGATATTTAGTATAGACGCTGATGAATATATAGATGAGGAGAATAAAGAAAAGCTCATAAAATTGCTCCAAAATCCAACTCATCAAGCATACTTCATTAATATAAAAAGCATACTATCAGAAGATGCAACTTACTACTCAGTTAATGCACTTGAGAGACTTTACAAAAATCTTCCGGGCATCTGTTATACGGGTAAAATCCATAACCAGATAGCTCCCTCACTCAAGAAGCTTGGAATAAGAACTAAGCGAACGGATATATTTATTTATCACACAGGATATATACTCTCATTAGAAGGTGCTAAGAAAAAGTATAAGCGAGGCATAAAGAGGTTAAGAGAATGGATTAAACTATCTCCTGATAATCCTATGGCTAATTTCTACATTGCTACACTCTATCTGAGCATACGGAAATATAATCTAGCAATTAAGCATTATTATAAGGTTATCAATTTTGTTAACGTGCCCTCCTATATCCGTTCAATTTCTTACCTCCGATTAACTTCTGCTCTCATTGATAATGGCTTATTTGACGAAGCACTCAAAATATGCGAACGAGCAATTAAGCTATATCCAGGGGAATATATTTTCCGTACGTTCAGTGGAATTGCTTATACAAAAAAGCAAGACTATGCTGATGCAATTAAGGAATTTGAGATTGTACTTGCAAATGTGTTTAACTTTTCACGCAAACATTTACTTTATATAGAGATTCATCCTTCAGTTCTACATATTTTATTAGGTGAGGTTTATGAAAAGAAGGGTGATTTGGAAAAAGCGACGTATTATTATCAACAAGCAATAGAAAAGAAGCCGGATTATTCAGCTCCTTACATTAGATTGGCTAATCTTTATTTTAAGCAATTCAACTATGACCTGGCAATTGATGAATACAAAAAAGCAATTGACCTTAAAACTCAAAACCCAGGTGTTTACCTAAATTTAGGCGTTGCTTATTTGGGGAAGGATGAACTAAATTCAGCAATTAGCACATTCAGAAAAACAATTGATTTGGACCCAAATTTTGTAAGTGCCTATACAAATCTCAGTGTTGTATATCGCAGGCTCGGACAATGGGGAAAAGCAATCAAAGAACTTGAAACTGCCTTAAAGCTTAGACCACGAGATATTCCAACATTAGAAGAAAATTACTCAACTTCCCAAGAGGGGTCGGACTCCGAAAAAGTATTCTTTGATTTGGGAAACCTCTTGATAAAGAATAATGAATTCAAGGAGGCGGAAAAGAGCTTTCAGAACTCAATATCGTTAAATCCAGACTCTACGGAGGCGTATAATAACCTCGGACTTACTTATTTATTTCAGAAATCTTATGCCGAGGCACTCCGATATCTTCAAAAGGCAGTAGAATTAGATTCCTCTAACATCAATGCCTTAAAGAACCTCGCTATCTGCAACAAGAAGCTTGGCAATGAAGACCTGGCAATAGCCATCCTCGCACGAGCGAAACAACTAATTGTGTAATAAAAGGTTATGTCAGTAATTTTGTGTAATTTCCGCAGGATCCGTATGGAAAGGGAAAATGGAAAACAGGGGAAAAGGGGAAATTTATATTTCTTTATTCTTCCCTTTTTCCCAACTTTCCCCTTTTTCCTTTGTTACACATTTACACAATTTTTCTGACATTATCTATAAAAGGCAAGAAGGAAAATGGAAAAAGAGAAATTAGAGAAATTAACCAACAAGATTATAGGTTGTTGTATAGATGTCCATAAAGAGTTAGGACCGGGTTTTCTTGAAAAAATTTATCATCGGGCATTGGAAATCAGATTTGCTGAGGCAGGAATTAGTTTTGAATCCGAGAAAGAAATATCAATATATTATCACAGTAAACTTGTTGGCACACATAACTTAGATTTTATGATAGAGAAAGAGATTGTTTTAGAACTTAAAACTGTTAAAGAAATACACAAGAAATATTATGCACAGGTCAGATCGTATTTGAAAGCTACGAATAAGGAGATAGGACTGTTGATTAACTTCGCTGATTTTAAACTGGATGCACGGAGGGTGGAAAGCAGTAGAACTAAAAAATATATGTAATATATATATTATAGAATTATAGAATTTTGCCCTTTTTCCTTATTTCAGTAATTTTGTGTAATTAAGGGAAAATGGAAAAAGAGGGAAAAGGGGAAATTTCTTTATTTTTCCCTTTTTTCCTTATTTACACAGTTTGTTCACAGAATACCGGCATAACAGCTAAATTTTTTATTAAAGTTTTTCAAGAGAGTGCCGATAATAGAAATTGAAAGGAGGTGAAAACAAAATAAATGGCATCATTTGGAGATTTATCAAGGATTCGAACGAACATTGGAGCCTTTAGCGCCCTGAATACCATGAATGTGATAAACAAGGCGTTGGCAAAAGCTCAACTTCAGTTAGCAACAGGCAAGCGGATTAACTCGGCTGGCGATGACCCAGCTGGCTACTCTATTGCTAAGGAGATGGAAGGAAAAGCCCTGCGATATGGTCAGGCTTTGAACAACATTGGTGATGGCGGTAACCTTTTGACTACTGCCGAGAGCGGAATAACCTGTATTAAGGATATTCTCATCCAGATGTCTGTGAAGACGATTCAAGCAGCGTCAGACACTCTTGCAACAGGAGATAGAGATAAAATCAAAGTAGAGTTGGAACAACTGACAGCAGAAATCAACGACATCGTAGCTCAAACACAGTGGAGAGATACCAAGTTGCTTACTGCCTATAATGTTACATTGTGGGTTGGTCCGGAAGAGGTTGCAGCCGACAACGCGATGGGACTGACGATAAGCGCTCAGCCACTTACTGCAACGGCAATTGGTGTAGATGTAAAGACTGTAGGGGCAGCCACCGTGACATTTGCTCCCGGGGCTACTTCCAGTGAGATAACTGGTCTTAATGTAGAGAGTGTTTGGTCAGCATATACGGAATTAGCCAGTGACAACTACCGAATTAGAGTTACAAGAGCAGCTGCCACTGTGACCGTCAAAATGTGGGACTCAAACAACAATGTTGTTGACATTGATGCAGATAATACCTCAGTTACTACTGGTCTGTCTACTCTAATGGAAATCACAGGTCTTACTCCCACCGAACCCGTTGGTGTAGATCTCGGAAGGGGATTTGGATTCACTGTTCCAGCTACTTTTGTAGCAGGAGATTCGCCGCATGATATGAATACTGTCTATACTCGAGCCGGTCATTCAGTTTCCGATGCTTCAAACGCAGCTGCTTATCTTATCGACGTTAAGGCAGCGCTGGTTCTTGTAGATACCGAGCTTGCTCGTGTCGGTGCTTACGAGGAGAGACTTAGCATAAAAGAGGATTGCGTAGCATCTCGCGAGACCGATGTTTGGGCAGCTTACTCAAGGATTATGGACGCTGATATGGCAAAGACGCAACTTGATGTGACGAAATACACAATCCTTCAGCAGTCAGCAGTAGCTGGACTTGCTCAGGCTAATGTGGCTCCATCGTTCATACTCGGATTACTTGGCGGATAATGATATGGAAACGAGAGATTTAAGAGATAGGGGATGGCTTTTGATACTGTCCCCTGTCTCTTCTCTGAAAACTTTGCGACTTAACCTTAGTCGCGATTGTGCAGTTTATATAGTATTCAAGATGGTTAAATAAGGAGGTAATAATGGGACCTGGGACACTGGATGTAGCGAAAAAGGCTTTTCTAAAAGAAGAGGTTATGGGATTGTCGAAAGAGGAACTTGTTATCAAATGTTATGATGTTGGAATAGCTGGTTGCCTTTCTAAAGATAGAGACAAAGTATCAAAGGTAATTGCTGTACTTATAGATTCACTTGATTTTGATTATGGCGAGATTCCTGTAAGATTGTTCAGATTATACCAATATGCTATGGGACAGGCAAAAGTTGGAAACTTTGGTGAAACCCTTAATATATTGCAGGAACTCAGGGAAAGTTGGATTAAAACATTTAAGCTTGAGGAGAAATATAAATATCAAGAATATGAGGAGGAACAACAAGATACAGCAAGTATAGTAACTTAAGAACACGGTGTCTCTTATCACCGATGTCTTGAGAGGAGAGAACAATGGCTATATCAATTACTGAAAGTATAAATACACTTGTAGCGGCTTATAAAACTCAGCTCCGCCAGCCGTTAAAGATTCTTCAAGCCAAAAAAGCAGTATATGAACAAGTCAATTCAGCGTTTTCAATATTAAGTGACTACTTTAGTATAGTGCAAGATTTATCCACTCCACTTAAAGGAACAGACACGGATTCAGTATATTATGCAAAGTCTGCAACTTCTTCGGATACCTCAGTAGTTACAGCTACTGCTGAAAATGAGGCATCTGCTGGGGTTCATACTATCTCTATATCCCAGCTTGCTAAAAACTATACTCAAGTAGGAAAAAATTATATTGATGCAGACACAAGCACTGCTATTTTCACTGCTCTTGGTGCTGATACTTATAAGTTTGATATTATGATTGCCGGGACATCCACTGAGATTGAAGTAGTTATTACAGACGGAGATACAGACGATGAGATTCTTTCAAATATAGCATCAGCAATAAATTCATCAGATGCTAAGGTTAATGCCACAGTTACTCATCAAATAAGTTCAGACTCACGGCTTGTTTTGACAACTGATACGACAGGAAATACAGATACTATCTTGATTAAAGATACATCAGGCACTCTTGCAGAAACTGTAGAAATCACTACTGCTGAATACGATAAAAAGAATACTACAGAATTTCAAGATACTGGCACTGAAATATCAACTGCAATAGGAGCCGGCACCAGCATAATTTCTCTCTCTAAAAATGGGGTTACAAAAAATATTGAGATAACAACAAATGGCACTGACCAAAACGAGCAAGTACTTACAGATATAAGAGATGAAATAAACGATGCGTCCAGCTCCAAACTCATTGCTCAGGTAATAGGTGCCGCCGCTCAAAGAAAACTCCAGATAATGAGTGCAGACTCATCTCAGGATTCTACTCACTATGTGCCGGGCGATGAAGACATATCTCCCGGAAGTTATACATTCACTATGTTCGTAAAAGATGATACCACTGGTAATGTCACCTCTGCAGACATCAATGTAACTGTGAATGCAGATGATACAAATACTGTTGTGCTTAATAATATGAAAACTGCAATAAATGCCTCGGGACTTGCTGTTACTACTACAGTGGATACAGATACAGATGGAAATGAATATCTCCATATAGTAACCGACAACGCAAACGATGTTCTTTCAACTGAGGATAAAACAGGTGACCTTGCTGAAACAACTTCAATCATTAACACTGACCTTTTTTCAGTTGAAGACATATCAGACCCTCACTCAGGAAAAACAGACACATTGGCAGAATACACAGGAATAAATACTACGGATGAAAAGGATAATTCCAGTGGAGGATATATTTACAAGGATACGGAAATCAATTCTGAATTTATACTTAATGGACTATCAATGGAGCGGACTTCAAATGCAGTCACTGATGCTATTACTGGAATGACTTTTAACTTACTTAAAGTTCAGACATCGCCTGATGTAACAATCCATGTGAGCAGTGATGCTGATACTGTGAAGGGAACGGTAGAGTCGTGGATTGACCAGTATAACAGTGTTTTGGAGTATTTGTATGCTACTACAAGAGTAGAAGAAGTAGGAGAGGAAAAATTTGAGGGCGGCCCGCTATCAGAAGAATATTTTTATAAAAACCTTATCTGGAAATTTCGTAGTCTTATGGCAAAGAAAGTTGAGGGAGTTACAAATTCTAATTATAGTCATTTATTTGAAATAGGAATAACAGCTGATTCCAAAGGAAAACTTTCAATTTCAGACTCCGCTAAATTTGAGGAAGCTCTCGCTGAAAATACTACTAATGTTTCTGATTTATTTAATAGTACTACGGAACCTGAGGAAGGCAACACAAAAGGTAAGGCAGTAGAGTTATATGACTTTATTGAAAATTATGTAAAATTAGGTGGATATATTGATGCATCTGAAAATGCATATGATAACCGTGTAGAATATTTAGATACAAGAATAGCTCGGATGGAGACAAGTATTTTACGTAAACTCGCAGCTTACCGCAAAAGTCTTGGGAGAATGCAAGAAATGATGGCTATGTTGCAAGGTCAACATACGATGCTTATGATGTATTATGGTTCGTCGACTGGAACAAGCTTTTAACAAAGTAGATATAAATTCGTGTTTATAGTTTAACGGTATATTAAAAAAAGAGGAGAAATAATGAGAATCGATTCCATTCCTAATTTTTTTGTGGTGATTCCGGGTGTTCACAGTAACGGACGAGAAGTCGCTATCTATAGAATACAGAATATTCGCACGCGTCAGATAGTGAGACAGGTGCCCTCTGAACAAGAGATTCATCAGAAGGAAAGATTAAGAGAGTCGGTAATAAAGACTCTTGAGAAGTGGGCATAAAAAACGGAGTCTAAGGGAGAGTCTAATGACTACTTATAGTATACATCTATCAACGCAATCTGATAGGATAGTGAATGATGTGTATAGGTCACAAACTACAGTGCGTGGGGAAATTAAGGAAAAGCAAGTCAAAACAACAGAGATGGAAGCAGGTAGGAAGCAGGCTGCTACACACAGAACGTTGAAAAACCTATCTCGTAGAATGTGGATGGCGTAGCTTTTGAGTAGAAACTAAATCTACGAGAAATAAGAGTTGTAGTAGCTTTGAGTAATAGTTACAATTTATAGTTACGGTTTTTGACGATAGACACTTAACCACAGCCGATTCAAACTGCGCAACTGACAAACTCAACCTTTTTGATTGGTATTTATTGGATAATGGCAAGTGAGAGCAATATTCATTCACGGATATACGATCTCACCTGCAAAATAAACAAATTGCTTTCTTCTAGTAATATCAGCCAATTGCAAGAAGTTTTGAAAGAAAGAGGAACTCTTATTAACTCCCTTAAAGACACACATCCTCCAGGAGTGGAGCTAAGCAAGAAAATCGTTGAACTTGAAAGTAAAAATAAATCCTTGCTTGAAAAGAAAATTCAGGAGCAAGAACAAGCAATTAATAACCTCCAACTTGCAAAAAAGACTCTTGTTAAATATAGAGTTTCTAATAAAGCAGGCAAGTTGCTTAACATCAAACGATAACCCACCGTTTCTACATCTATAAACCTCTATTCAACTTCTACAGGACTTAACAGAACTTTGGCTGAACTGGAAGTGCAGAAAAATAAAGTTGACAGATTAGTTTTTGGGTGTAAATTATATAAAAAGGTTGAAAACTATAGAAGTGATAAAATGAATAAAAAATCCGCTGAGTTTTGCAAATTACAATAACATTCTTCCCTTTTGAGAAATTCTGAAAAAATAACTTGTAAAAATGGGATTGAGGAGTATTTAGTATAAAAAGTAAGGAGAAAAAATGTGGATTGTGTTTATGTTGATGTTGTTGGGTCCATGGTATAAGATTGAACTTCAGGAAGAAGGTATATATAAAATTGATGCCTCACAGATTGGCATATCTGGGATTGACCCAACTACAATAAAATTATATAATGGCAGAAGTGAAATGGTTACCGATAATCTTGATGCTTTGATAGAAGTGCCGATTTATATTCTTCCAGACACTTCTGTTTTATTCTATGGCACATCACTTGCTGGATGGGGCAAGAATGGTGAAGCTTTTCTGAATCCATATACTTCTACTAATGTTTACTGGCTTACTTATGGAGGAGAACAAGGTAGGAGGGATAGCATTTCTGGTAGTTCAATTCAATATGCACCTGCCTATTTTCTTGATACCTTGCATATAGAAGAAGACAGTAGTTGCCCAGCACAGAGTGGACTTGGATGGATATGGAAGAAGCTTGAACGTCCACTGGCAAGTAATAGTTTTAAAAAAGACTATACATTTGATGTTGATGGAATTTATGAGAATTCTTGCAAGATGAAACTCGCAATTTATGGATGGTATACTGACCATAGCGCAGAGCGGGATGAAGCGAAAAATATGTGGCATAATATAAAAGTATATTTGAATGGAACTGCCTTTTTTGATACAAGTTGGCAGGGAGGACAGGAAAGCCCTCTAATTTTTGAACACGATGCCTTGGGGCTTCATAATGGGATAGATACTTTTACTATTGAGCTATATAAAGGAACTTCAACAGGAAGAGATATTATCTTCTTTGATTATTTTGAAGTTGCCTACAAGAAAAAATATGAAGCTTATGATGGAAATTTAAGGTTCAGCGAAGGCGATTCACTTTCTAATGACCTAAAGTTTACACTACAAGGATTTCAGGAACTTCCTGTAATTTTTAATATTACGGACCCTATTGAACCAAAACGAATCTATGGGACCCAATTTGTGAGTGACACAGTCAAGTTTCAGGGACCCGGGGGAGTTTATTTTGCAAGCACTAACTTTAAAACTCCGGTTATAAAGGGAGAAAGTCCCTATAATTTGCGTAGCACTCCACAGAGTCTGGATTGTATAATAATTACGCATCCTGATTTTTTGAGTTGTGCAAATAATCTTAAAATACATAGAGAAGGACAAGGATCACAAACTAAAGTGTTTTCTGTTTCTGATATTTATAATAACTTCAGCTGGGGACTTGAAAATTCACCTTATGCAATAAGAAATTTCCTCACTTATGCTTATGATAACTGGAGTCAACCTAAATACTGCCTTCTTCTTGGTGCAGGAACTTATGATTATAGGAGTTCACTGGACAAAAATCGTGTTCCTCCATACGAAAGTGGATATCGTGTAGGAGAACATAGGTATCCTCCACAAAATCAATATTGCTATGACTGGTGGTATGCAAATAAGAACTGTGCAATTGGAAGAATTACAGCAAAATCAATAAGTGAGGCAAGCAGTGCAGTAGATAAGATTATCAATTACGAGAAAAACCCAGGAGTATGGCAAAACCGTATTTTGCTTATTGCAGATGATGAAAACCCGGATGGCGATGCTTTTGTAAATTACCAGGAAAGGATTGCTAATGAAATCCCTCCAGAGTTTGACATATTCAAGATTTATTTAATGAACTACCCTCTTGATGGGCGGACGAAGCCAACAGCGAGAGATGATTTAATAAGATACTGGAGTAAAGGAGTATTCCTAACTTTCTTTGGAGGACACGGAAATTTGAAACAACTTTGCCACGAAAATGTTTTCTGGAATCCTACAGATATTGAGGCACTTGGTAATGGGATAAAGCTACCTTTCTCTCATTTCTGGTCGTCTGGGGTCGGTTGCTTTGAACGCCAATACGACGATGGGATAGCTGATATTTTGCAAAAGGTAGATAATAAAGGTTCAATCGGAACTCTTGCATCCACACGTGCAGTAGGTGGTTCTTCAGGCATAGAACAAGGGATTGTTAAATATTTCTTGATAGAACCACAGAATACAATAGGAGAAGCAGTACACGCAACTCTTCTTAACTCAGGATTTCCTAAAAATATGAACTTGTTTGCAGACCCTGCAACAAGACTCCCTAACCGCTCAATTGCTATTACAATTGACTCTTTCCCTGATACACTTAAAGGTGGAGAAATTCTTGAGGTGTCAGGACAAGCACCTAATGCAAGTCTTGCCCATATCACTGTGAGAAGTTCAGAGTATACTTATACCTACAATTATGATTCGCGTTCCTGCATTTATAAAATGCGAGGCAGGATGATTAATCACCAGTTATGCGAAGATATTCTTTTTGAAGGCATTACGCCGGTGGTAAGTGGAAAGTTTAAGCAAGAGTTTTTCATTCCCGTGAATATAGATTCAGTTTTATGTGGTGAGAATGGTAAAATTTCAGTATTTGCATGGAATGATACATCATGTGGAAGTGCATTTATTGAAGTACCAGTTACGCAAGGAGAGGAAAATCCAGAGGATACAATTGGTCCAACAATCGAACTCTTTGCAAATGGTAATCCACTGGCAGATAGTGGCGATACAGTTTCAAGCAATTTTACTCTTTCTGGGATATTGGAAGACGAGTCAGGAATTAATGTTTTTAATAAATTAGAACCTGCAAACCTTGCTTTTATGCTTAGAATTAATTCTGGTGAATTCATACCATTAGCAGATTCTTTTCAATACGATACTGGAAGCTGTTGCAAAGGGAGCTTCTCTTATCACCCGTTTACACTTGCAATCGACACAGAAGATACACTTTATATCCAGGCTTCTGATAATTTGGGCAACAGAACTGTATTGTCTGTTATTGTAGTAGTGGGAGTTGAAGAGACAAGTGACTCAATCAAGGTTTTCAGTCTTTCCCAGAATTATCCAAATCCATTTATTAAATCTACAATTATCAAGTACCAGCTCCCAATCAAGAGC
Source organism: bacterium (assembly GCA_030605695.1). GTDB lineage: Bacteria > Hydrothermota > UBA3073 > JACQXS01 > JACQXS01 > JAGMCN01. The sequence continues at coordinate 25,311 of JAUWHX010000080.1, forward strand.
AAAGTCTCATTAAAGATTTATGATGTGGCTGGCAGAATGGTAAAAACATTGGTGAACAAAGAGAAAAAAGCAGGATGTTACAATGTTGAGTTGGATGCTGAAGGACTTGGTAGTGGAATTTATTTTATAAAGCTTATAGCGGGTGATTACAAGTCTATCAAAAAACTTATCCTGATGAGATAGAATAGCTATAAAGCTATTGAGCTACAAAATCAGGGCAAATTTAGCAATTATTGAATTCGGAACATTTCTTAATTCTATTTAATTTTCCCCAATAAAAAAAGTTTGACAGATGGGACTTCCCGTGTAAAATTAAGATCAAATGATTGCGAAGGTAAATTCATCTGCAGTAATTGGGGTTGACCCTTATAAAGTTGAAGTAGAGGTAGATATATCCAAAGGATTGCCAAGATACTCAACAATGGTTGGGCTACCAGATTCAGCAGTTAAGGAGTCAAAAGATAGAGTTAAGACTGCAATTAAGAATTCAGGATTTAAATTCCCTGTCCAGTTGATTACTGTGAACCTTGCACCTGCGGATATAAAAAAGGAAGGCTCAAACTTTGACCTCCCAATTGCCCTTGGAATCTTATCTGCCCAGGATATAATCCCAAAGGATAGTCTTAATGATTTCCTTGTGCTCGGAGAATTATCCTTGAGTGGTGAGCTTCGTGGGGTAAGGGGAATACTTCCAATAGCTATTGCGGCGAGTAAACTTGGATTCCGCAAGATGATAATTCCTGAAGCCAATAAAAATGAGGCAGCAATTGTAGAAGAGCTTGAAGTCTATCCAAGCAAGAGTCTCCAGGAAACGGTTAGTTTTTTATGCGGGGAACTTGAAATAGAGTCTCATAAGGTAGATATAGATGAGATATTTAAAAAGGAATCCCAATATGAATTGGATTTCTCGGATGTAAAGGGGCAAGAGGGTGCAAAACGAGCCCTTGAAGTAGCAACTGCAGGTGGACATAATGTTTTGATGATAGGACCTCCGGGAGCAGGCAAAACGATGCTTGCTCGCCGAATACCTACAATCCTTCCAGAGCTTACACTTGAGGAAGCACTTGAGACTACAAAAATACACTCAGTAGCTGGACTTATACCCCCGGAAAAAGGGATTGTTGGCATAAGACCTTTTAGATTGCCACACCATACAGTTTCAGACGCTGGGCTTATTGGAGGAGGCACTTACCCAAAACCGGGAGAAATATCCATTGCTCATAATGGAGTCCTGTTCCTTGATGAGTTGCCTGAGTTTAACAAAAGGGCACTTGAAGTAATGCGTCAACCGATTGAAGATGGAAAGGTCACAATATCAAGAGTAGCCACAACTCTTACTTTCCCTTCACGCTTTATGCTCGTTGCCGCGATGAACCCCTGTGTCTGTGGCTATTTCGGAGACCCTTATCATAATTGCACCTGCACACCTAATCAAATTCAGCGATATGTGTCTAAAATCTCAGGTCCTTTGCTTGACCGCATAGATATACATATAGAAGTGCCTTCTATTCCTTATGAAGAGCTTACAAGCAAAAAGCCGGGTGAAGAGTCAGCACGAGTAAGAGGACGTGTAAATAATGCAAGAGCCAGTCAGCTTGAAAGATACAAAGACCGCAAATCCATTTACTGCAATGCTCAACTGGAGCAAAGAGATTTATCAAAGTATTGTAAAATTGACTCACGGTCTGATGAGTTATTAAGACTTGCCATTGAGAAGTTTGGTTTATCGGCGAGGGCTTACTCACGGATACTCAAAGTAGCTCGCACAATAGCAGATTTAGAGAATTCTGCTGATATAAAAGCAGAGCATATATCAGAAGCTATCCAGTATCGCACTTTAGACCGCAAATACTGGCTGAGATGATACAAAACCCCAAAAAACTCGGGCTTTATCCTTAATATAATAGTTATTATTGAGAACTGCATATTTAATGGAATTATTATGCTGACCATTTTACTCTCACATAGTATGTATCAACATATTTATCCAGTTTCTTTAAAAAAGCCGTTCTCAATAATCAAAACTTATCATATGCCTCGGCAACAGCTTTTTGACGCCATTCCTTATTTTATTTGCTGTTGCCATTATTTCTTCACTCGTCATATTCCCCAATATTCTCTTTGTACACATAATATCCTCCTCATCCTATTATTTTATGAATAACAATTTATGAAAATGGTGTAATACCCCACTTTTAAGCGGGGATGTAAGCCAAAAAATAAGTTTTTTCTTTTAATGCCTTGCCTTTAGGCGAGGTTCTTTGCTATAATATATTTCAAAAGGCAAGGATTTTATTGATTTTTGACTGAATTCAAGCTGTGGAAAGTTAAGAATATTACATTCTCATCATTTCTTGTTCTGCCTACTTATACTTCCACCAATGAATACTGATTGTGATAATTGGGAAGTTACGATGTGAGCACACTATTTATCTACTTAGTTCGTTTGTGGTGCTTTATGACATCGCCTTTTGCTGCGAAAATAGTGTCCTCTGCTATGTTTGTTGCTAAATCTGCTATCCGTTCCAGATTCCGAGCTATAAGTATTAGACTTAACGCACGGTCCGTTGCAGAAGGATCACCCATCATATAAGTCAATAGTTCTCGGGTAATCTGCTCAAGAAATGCATCAATAACCGAATCATTTTTACAGACTTTAACGGCAAGCTTACTGTCATTTTCAGCAAATGCATTAAGACTTTCTCTTAACATTTTACAAGTATTTTCAGCCATCGTGGATATATCAATCAATGGTTTTATCTGTGGTTTTGATATTAAATTTAGTGATCTTTCGGCAATATTTACTGCGTGGTCTCCAATCCTCTCAAGGTCATTATTTATTTTGATTATCATAACTATAGTTCGTAAATTTGAAGCTTCAGGTTGATACATTGCCATCAAATTTATTGAATCTTCTTCAATTTCAATCTCAAGATTATTTACTTTAGCCTCATCTTTTTCTATAACTTCCTTTGCAGGTAATTCATTCTTCTCTGTCAGTGCTCGTATACTTTTTGTAACCATCTCTTCTACAAGCCCTGCTTGACTGAAAAGTTTCTCTCTGAGTTCAACGATTTTCTGCGTTAGCATTTCATCCCTCCTTTTATTATCCAAACTTTCCTGTTAGATAGTTTTCTGTCCGCTTATCTTTAGGTGTTGTAAACATTTGGTTAGTTTCACTAAATTCTATCAAATCTCCTAACAACATAAAAGCAGTATAGTCAGAGACTCTTGCTGCTTGTTGTAGATTATGCGTAACGATTATTATTGTATATTTTTGTTTCAATTCTTCAATCAATTGTTCAATTTTTGCAGTTGAGATAGGATCAAGTGCAGAGCAAGGTTCATCAAAAAGCACTACTTCTGGTTCAATTGCTATTGCTCGTGCAATGCAAAGTCTTTGTTGCTGTCCACCAGATAAACTAAAAGCATTTTTATGAAGACAATCTTTTACTTCATCCCAGAGTCCTACATCAATAATTGAGTCATGGACTTTTTTTTCTATTTTAGTTTTATCTTTCCATCCATGAATCTTTAATCCATAGGCTACATTCTCAAAAATAGTTTTTGGAAATGGATTTACTTTCTGGAATACCATTCCTACTTTCTTTCTCAAGTGAAATATATCCTTTATATCCTTGTATATATCTTGCTCATCAAGTAATACTTTACCTGTAATTCGTGTCCCGTCTATAAGGTCATTTAATCGGTTAAATACACGCAGAAGAGTTGATTTTCCACATCCAGATGGTCCCATTATAGCGGTTACTGCATTTTCTGGGATTGAAATATTTATATTTTTCAAACAAGGAGAATCTCCGTACCATAAATCTAAATTTTTTGTGATAATCTTATGATTCACCATTTTTTAGCCCTCCTACCTCTAATTCGTATCAATATTGCTATGAAATTTATGCTCATAACCAGTCCAAGAAGTACTACTGCGGTTCCGTAGGCAATTGGGACTTGATATTCTGACGCTGTGCCTTCTGTCATCAGAGCATAGATATGATAAGGTAAAGCCATAACTTCATCAAATATAGAATGAGGGAGTAATCTCTGATAAAATGTAACAGCAGTAAATAAAATAGGTGCCGTTTCACCTGCTGCACGTCCTATCCCAAGTATTGTTCCTGTTATAATACCAGGCAACGCAGTAGGGAGAACTATTTTTGTTATTGTTTGCCATTTTGTTGCTCCAACTGCGAATGATGCTTCTTTAAACTCCTGAGGAACTGCAAGGATAGCTTCTTCGCTTGCTTTTATTATTACAGGAAGAATCATTATCCCAAGTGTAAGTGCCCCTGAAAGTATTGATACTCCAAAATTGAATAACTTCACAAACACAGCTAATCCAAACAGCCCAAATACCACAGAAGGAACTCCGGCTAATGCATCCACACCTATTCTTATGGTTTTTATCAGTCCTTTGTGTTTTGCATATTCTATGAGGTAAATAGCAGATAATACTCCTAATGGTAGAGCAAAAATTATAGTTCCTATGGAAAGATAAAGAGTGCCAATAATTGCAGGAAAGATACCTCCTTTAGTCATTCCATCTTTGGGAACTTCAAGCAAAAATCCAATATTCAATACTTTGAATCCTTTGATTGAAATAAAAATAAGTATTGCAAGGAAAGAGATAACCACAAATAAGATTGAGATTCTCAATGCAAGTAATCCTATAAGTTCTTTCTGTTTTCTCATCTTTCTTTGAAATGTTCTGCAATTAGGCTCAATCCAATCGTTATTAAAAACAAAACAAGTCCTATAGCAAATAACGCATGATAATGCATACTACCCATAGGAGCTTCGCCCATCTCAGCAGCAATAGTTGCTGTCATCGGTCTTACGGGTTTGAAGAAATTAGGAGTAATAACAGCACAACATCCCGCTACCATAAGAACAGTCATAGTTTCCCCTATTGCTCTGCCTATTCCAAGAATAACTGATGCAAAAATGCCAGACTTCGCAGCTGGCACTACTACTCTCGTTATTGTTTCCCATTGGTTTGCTCCAAGTGCAAAAGAGGCTTCCCTTAGTGCTTTTGGCACTGAGGATATTGCATCTTCAGCAATGCTTGCAACAGTTGGTAGAGCCATAACTCCCAAAATAACAGAAGCAGTAAATGCAGTTAATCCTATAGACAAGTGAAATATTCTTTGAATAAAGGGAGCAAGCAACACCATACCAAAAAATCCATAAACTACTGAAGGGACTCCAGCAAGCATTTCTATAAATGGTTTGATTATCTCTCTTACAGCCCGATTAGCAATTTCTGAAAGATATATTGCACATCCAAGCCCAAATGGAATGGCAATAATCAAAGCACCCGCTGTTACCATTAGTGAACCACAGATTAATGGCAAAATCCCAAATTCTGGTGGCTCATGTACAGGATACCAATGCCTTCCAAATATGAACCTGAAAAGAGGAACAGACTTGAAAATGGGTGTTCCTTCTATAAATAGAATGAGCATTATCCCAAACAGAAATACCCATGTTAATAAGGCAAAAATCGGCAACAGTCTTTCAATAAAGTTCTTTTTCATTTATTTTTGTAGGGGTGTATCGTAATACACCCCTATATTGTGTCCCCGTCTCTCACTCACTTTATTGGCACAAATCCGACATTCTCAACGATTTTCTGACCCTCTTTACTCAGAATGAAGTCAATAAACTCCTTTGCTAATCCTTTGGGCTTACCATCAGTATACATAAATAGTGGTCTGGCAATTTTGTATTCTCCAGAAACAACTGTCTCATTAGTAGGAGTTACTCCTTCTATAACAAGACTCTTTACATCAGATGAGAGGTATCCAATTCCGACATAGCCAATAGCATCTGGTGCTCCCACTACTGCTGTTGCCACTGCTTTATTTGAGGCAAGCATTAGAGCATCTGCTTTTGTCTTGTCTCCTTTAAGAACCAGTTTTTTGAACACCTCAAAAGTGCCTGAAGCAACATCTCTTGAGATTGCCACTATAGGCTTAGTTCTTCCACCAACTTCACTCCATTTGCTTATCTCTCCTGCATAAATTGCCTTTAATTGGTCTAATGATAACTCTTTTACAGAGTTTGATGGATGAACAATAATAGCAATTCCATCTTTTGCAATCACTGTCCCAACAGGATTTATTCCTTTAGACCTACAAGTTGTTATCTCCTTTGTCTTTATAGGTCTTGAGGCATCAGAAATATCACAAGTTCCATCAATAAGAGCGGCAATACCAACCCCAGAACCACCGCCACGCACACTGATATTCACTTTTGGGCGTGATTCCATAAACTCCTCTGCTGCTCTTTGAGCAATAGGTAAAACAGTAGTTGACCCTGTGATTGTAAGGGTATTTGGTCTCTTTCTTGCCTCCGAACTATAAACTGTCACAAAAGATGCTATGAGTATCAAAAGTCCTAATTTCTTGAATTTCAACATTTTATCCTCCTTTATGTTTTATATCTCTCCAAGCTTTGGTGTAGACCATCCCCAACGAAGCTGGAGCATGATCTTATCTGTAGGTTCTGAATCTGAAGATTCTGGTTGTTCCCTTACAAATGCAGTCTGAAGCATAACACCCGGCTTGCCTTTCTCTCTCCTTGAGAAATAGTAGTTAAAACCCCCAAGATACAGGAACTTACCATCATCTTTCTCGTCTGTATCAGGGTCCCAGTAATCATAGCGAGCAAGAATTTCAAGGTTAATAGTCCCCAAATGAAATTTCGGGAATATCATATATCCCATCTGTGATGTCGGACTATCCGGGTCCCCTTTCTGTCCTCCAAGATATTGCATCCAAATATCAACAGGACCCTTGGCAAATCTTGTAAGACCAGTATAGTATTGCCTCTTTTGGTATTCCTCTAATCCTGAATTCTCCTGTACATAAGAACCACCGATAGTAAAACCAGGGATGGGGATAAATCTCAAATCTGCCATATAAGCAAGCTCTGTATTGATTAAGTCACCTACTTTCTTATAACCCTCGCCATTTACAGCCTCAAGCCTCCATGTTCCGTACCCCTGTGGGATATAGCCACCAACCGATATTCCATAGTCTCTGCTTCCAGGTATAACCTTATATTTTTCTCCAATGCACTTCTCGATTGGCCAGTATTCCCAGTCATAGACTCTACCAAAATAGTTTTTCTGAAGCCCAACTGTTATATCACCTTCAGGGATGAGTCCTTTGAATTTCACATAGCCATCTTTGATTTTCAATCCTGCACCATGAGGGTCCCCTTTCTTATCCTTTGACTTATCCGATGAAAACATCTCCAATGAGATGCGAGACTCAAGTTTATCCGTATGTATGTGTTTCCAACGCAGGTAAATTCTCTTAACCTTAAACTCACTCTCTTGTGTTTCCCCTTCCTTCATCTCTTGAGTATATCTAAACCAGTTTTCTCCATAGAACTGGGTTTGTCCTCCAAAAGCCGAAATTACCACCAGCATATTTACAACGATACCTGCAAAAACTTTAGACATTCTTCCTCCTTTCTCCATTTTATAGCACATAATTTACCTCCATTTCTATGTGTGTTCCATAAGAGCATCATTATGGAACTTAAGGATGCCAGAACTTCTCATATTCTTGCTTTCTCTTTCTGCTCGTCTCAGATAGTGGACTATACGAATTGACAGTTTGCAAGACATTCGCCATAATATTTTAAGTAAAGCCCACATACCTTCAATCAATATTGCCAAAGCAAGCATATCTTATCACCTCCTTTCTCTGCGGATAATCTTGTAGGTTTTAAATACTAAAATCCCTAAAAGGATAATAATAGGTAAAAATCCTACAATATTATCCATTTCACATATAAGGTTCTCATTACTTCAGGAGAACTAACATAAACTGAAGCAATGCACCCAGATAAAGACTGAACAGAACCATTTCCAGGTGTTCTGTTACAAGCTTCCACAAAGTTGCCATTTATTCACCTCCTTTCTTTGCTAAATTATACGATTCCAATGTTAACTGCATATAAAGACTCTGTTAATTTTAGGTTAAGGTTTCTAATTCTCCGTTTTGCCTTTTCTCTTATCTGCCTTACTCGTTCCTTTGGGAGATTTAAGATTTTGGAAATCTGATTTAAATCACGAACTCCTTCACCATCCAACCCAGATACTAGAACAAGAACTTTCCTCTCTATTTCTGGAAAAGTTTCTATTGTTCTACGAATCTCCGGGTTGTTTCTTGCATCGGTTTGTGGGAATGTATAATTATACGCCCCTACATCCATTTTCTCATTTAAATTTATTGAATTAAGAAACTGTTTGTTCGCTTTTTCTATTGCTCTCAAAATATTTTTCTTTATCCAATAAAATGCGTAGGTAGAAAATTCAGCTCCTTTTGTGGCATCAAATTTTTCAGATGCCTCAAGTATTCCTATACATCCTTCTTGAATCAAATCTTCCAGAGGAACACCGTAATTTTTGTATCTATTGGCAATGCTCCTCACCAGAGGAAGATATTCTTTAATAATTTCTTCTTTCATCACCCTTTTGTCATGCTGAACTTGTTTCAGCATCTACTTAATTAGACACCTTAATTGTTAATTGAGTATAAAGGGAATATTAATTTTTGGTTAAGAATGAAGTTTTCGTTTAGCCACAAAAATATATACCTTTAGCCACAGAAGGACACAGAAAAGAAACAGCAATATAGCCTTTTTGGAACGCAGATAAAACCAGGATTCAAAGAATGATACTATCTTGAAAATCTGTGTCTCATTTAATACAGAGGCTACTTTTACAGAGAAGGAAATAAAGTGAAAAACAGAAGCTTTATTCTATAGACTAAAATTCACGAGTTTAACGGTGAGCATATGGAACATTGGGTATTTCAACGCTTTTTACTTTCAAATCATTGCTATGTTTAAAATTTGTATTCACGTTCAATTTTGCACTTTCCTACCCAATATCTTATATGTAATGTTAGGCTTTATATCTCAATTTTAGTTTATCCATGCTTTGATTCTGTATTCTTAATATCAGCAAGACATTGATAATCGAAATCAATGTCATTGTTATTGAAAATATGTTTTAGATATTTAATATAATCTTTTTCTGGTTTCGTAGGTTCTTTCTTGCCGAAAATAATTAATTTTTTTGACCTTTTATCCTTCTCATAAAACATGTAGCTTAGTAATTGTCCTAACCCTTGTTTAATACAAGTTTCTGCATATGGTGCTGTTTTTACTTCATAATACCAAATTTCATTTCTTGATGACACTTTTATGTCAACATAATTCTCTTCCAGAATCACATTGTCCTTTCCATATTTATCTGATAAATATCTTTTTAATATCTCTTGTAATTCGTTATGAAATTGTTGTGCAACATACTCGGTAGTTCCTTTGCGAACTTGACTATTCGTATTTCTATTTTTAGCTCCCTTTCTTGTTCGTTTTTTTGAGGAAGCGGTTTTAACAGTACTTTTTTTATATTTAAAATAAAGTTCCCGCATATAATCGTAAACACTAATGCCAAGGGGCTTAGTACTTGCAATAAAACAATGTATTTCAGAATATATTGTTTTCTTAGTTATATTCATCCCCAAACTTTTTGCAATCATGTGTATAGCTTCTTTTTTATAAATGGGAATAAAACCTTCATTTGAATACAGGAAAGCAACTTTCCATTTGAAAATATTATGTAAGTGAATATCATCTATCGCTTCTAAATCCAATCGATGAGCATTTTCAATGATTCTTACTACATCCTCTCTGATACGTTCGAAGGCTACCTGTTTTTCTCTATTTTCTTTACCATAATACGATAACCAAGAATGAGAATCATCAGAAGTTGCTTTTTGTGGTCGTTTGTCTTTATTACCACGTTTATAAATACCAAACTTTATGCTGTTCAATCCTTTTATACTTCCCAATGAACGTGTTTTAGTTTCAACCCATTGACAAAACGTATCGGGATTGCCTGTGCTCACATATTCATCAAGTTTCATCTCACATATTCTCTCTAAAGGCCAAGTTTTGAGAAAATCGTTTAGTATGGTTCTATCTTCTAATAATTTCGCTTTTAATAATCTCATTTTATTCATATTTGCATGAGGTTACTTTATAGCCTTGCCACTAATTTGTTGGTAAATGTATTGCGGTTATCTCTCCAATTTAGAATGTTATACATATTGCGATTATTTTTCACTTATCTTTCATTATAATAAGATATTTTTGCTTGTCAAATATTTTTGCTTATCAGAAAAGTGTTTAACCCCTTTCATATCTTGGGTAATGCTATAATAAATTTTGAACCCTTGCCGGGTTCACTTTCTAAAAATTATTCATAAACTCTTTGGGACTCACTTTAGCTTGACGCAAAATGCCACGCAATGTGCCAATTGCAAGTTCCCGATGGAGAGGTACCACACATCCAACAACACCTTCTGACATTTCCTTCTTTAATACAACATGACTGCCACGTTGACGTACCTGTTCGAAACCTAATCGTTCCAATACATGAATAGCCTCTTTCCCGGATACTCTTCGTAACTCAGTCATTTACCGCTGCCTCAAAGGTAGTCATTATTGGTTTACTCGTTTCAGGTAAAGGGAATTCTTCTATGTAAAGTTCTGTCGCCTCTTTAAGATTTACAATCGCTTCATCAATACTATACCCTTGACTTACAGTCCCAACCTCAGGACATTCTGCTACATATAAATTCCCTTCCTTATAGATAACGGTAGTAAAAGTTCGTGTTACCATTTTTGACCTCCTTTATAAAATCTATTATAAAAAGCAGTACAGTCAAGAAAAATCTCTAAAATAAACTCACTCTCCAAATTTCATCCTTAGTTATCGTGAAAATCAATATTTCAGTGAGCTTCTGTGTTTTTCTGTGGCTTATATCTTTGGTAGTGTTATTATAAATTTTGAACCCTTGCCGGATTCACTTTCTACATCTATTTTGCCATTGTGGGCAAGAACAATATGTTTCACTATAGAAAGCCCTAATCCTGTTCCACCAAGTTCTCTTGAATGAGCTTTGTCAACGGTATAAAACCTCTCAAAGATTCTTGGTAGATGTGCTTTTGGTATGCCTATCCCGGTATCAGAAATCTCAATCTTAATTTGCCTATCCGAGTCAAATAGTTCTATTTTAACTTCGCCCTGTTGAGTATATTTTATTGCATTGTCAAGTAGGTTAATAAATACTTGTTCAAGGAAGAAAGAGTCTCCTTTTATCGCAGGAAATCCATCGGGTATGACAAGTTCTACTTTTAATTCTTTCTTTTCCACTTTATTCTTAAAAATATTTATAACATTAGAAAACATTTCTCTCAAGTCTATATTCTCTACCTCAAGCTTCCGTTCTTTAGCTTCTAAATTAGAAAGGAGAAGTAAGTCAGATACCAAATTAATCATTTTATCAGTATGTCTTTTGATAATCTGTAAGAAATGTTGTTTTTCTCCTGTTACTCCTTCTTTCCCGATAGCTCGGGATTTCCGCTCTGCTTCAACCAGAGTCTCTACGAATCCTTTTATAGCTGTAAGAGGAGTTCTGAGTTCATGAGATGCACTGGCAACAAACTCTGATTTCATCTGATCCAATCGTTTAATTTCTGTAATATCGTGGAGAACCACAACTGTTTCCTGCTTCCCCTTTTCACGAGTCAAAGTTCCGTTACCAAGATAAATTTTATCTCCTATATGAATTTCAAAAGCTTCTGCTTTGCCCTGGTTACGCACTTCATCAATTAGTTGCTTGAAATCAGTACTCCTCAGAACTTCCCAGTAATGTCTGCCAATAATAGTCTCGGAACTTGGTAGTCCGCATATATTCTTAAATCCATCATTTGTTAATACAATCTTTGCATCGGAATCTAAAACGACTACACCCTCTACCATTGAGGAAAGAATTGTTGAGAGTTCTTCCTTCTCTGTCGTAACTTCAGCAAACAGTCTCTGAAGCTCTTCTGTCATCCAGTTCAACGCATCCGTTAATTCACCTAATTCATCTTTTCTCTTGGTTGATACTCTTGCACTAAAGTCTCCTTCTGCAATCTTCTTGGTGGATTGAACTATCTCACTGATTGGTTTTGCAAATGCTCTTGAGAATATTAAATTGAGAAGAAGCCCAAAAACAATTAAAGCGAAAGCCCAGTAAAATATTCTTTGGTTTATAGTGCTTATTAGTTCTTCTACTTCCTTTAAAGAGAGACTTGTTCTAATAATTCCTACAATTTTATTATCTTGCTTTACAGGTAGTGCCATGTATAGCATATTCTTTTTAATAGTGGTGCTGAAGCGAATACTTTTACCAATTTTTCCTCTGATAGCTTTAGCTATCTCAGGTCTTGTTGCATGGTTTTCCATATTTTTGGGATTTTCCTCAGAATCACCGATAACCTCTCCATCTGTCTTAATGACTGTAATTCTTGTTCCTATCTTTTTGCATATCTTATTTACAATTTCATTTATCTTATCGCTATGTTCCTCAATTGATAAGTGAGATATTGTTTCCTCTATCAATCCTGCCTGATGCTTTAAATTCGTTTCAATTTGGTTAATATGGTGCCGTCTTATTTCTCGTGATGTGAAAAGAGCAAGAGTAAGAACAGTTACAAGGATAATTAAAAAATAATAGAAAAACTGTCTCCACATTATCCCGACTCGTCTCATAATCACTCCTCAAGTTTATATCCAATCCCTCGTATAGTCTTAATCATCCTGCCTGATTCTCCTAATTTTTCTCGTAATCTCCTGATATGAACATCTATCGTTCTGTCAACAACAATCTTGTCATGCCCCCAAAGTTTGTTGAGTAGTTGGTCTCTATTAAAAACCCAACTCTTGTGGCTTGCAAGGATTTCAAGAATTCTAAATTCTGTAGGAGTCAAATCAATTCTTTTATCTTTGACTTTTGCCTCAAACTTTGTTGAATCTATTGTTATATCTCCTATTCTCGTGATTTTCGGGGCCTCTTCCTTTGGAGTAGTTCGTCTGAGTACTGCCTTAACACGAGCCACAAGTTCTCTTGGACTGAATGGTTTCACTATATAATCATCAGCTCCAAGCTCCAAACCAACAACCCTATCTGTTTCACTCCCTTTTGCAGTAAGCATAATAACTGGCACAGATGAAGTTCTCTCATCATATTTGAGTGAGCGACATACCTCTATTCCATCTATACCTGGCAACATCAAATCAAGAATTATAATATCGGGAAGTTCCTTCCTTACATAAGAGAGCAATCCTTCACCATCATAGAATCCTTTTACTTTAAATCCTTCTTTTTCCAGATGATGAGTGATAAGCTCAACAATATCAGGCTCATCATCCACAACAGCCACAAGTTTACTCATTATAATTATATTTCCTTGTTTTGATTGTAAATCTTTTTCTATAAGAGTCAACAAGTTTTTGTGATACTACACTCCATCCTCATTTTTCAAGGTTTTTTCGGGTTATAAGTGTTAGAAAGAAGAAAATAGACTACTCGTATTTTTGGATATCCCAGCTTGATAAATTAGAAAAACAAATTTCCTTGTTAGTTTTTATAAAACTAAGCATCAACCCCGTAACGCTTTTCCACATATACGTACTGAGATGTACTGGTTGCAACTCGCCGGTTTTATTTTTATATCTCAGATTATAGGTATGAATTTTTTCAATAGCCAGAAGTAAGCACTCCTGAAGAATATCTTCCCCATATTGTTTGACGATTGAGGGATAAAGCGTGGTCTTAATCCTAAACAAAAAGAATCCGACTAAATGAAGCAATAGCTTATTCTGTGCTAAAGAATTGCCTTTTTTAGCAAATGCAATAAGTTTTCTCTCATACTTAAGGGAAAGTTTTTTATATTGTTCAATTATTTCTTGATAGTATTCCAATGGATTTACAGTTATGCTGGTTCTTCTGGGCATTTCAATCTTCATAAAAAATTGGCAGGATATCCCGCCTTTAGGCGGGGTTCTTTACTTTTTCCTTATCACCTAATAAGGGGTTTCTAAACAAATTTTCTCCTTTAATGAAAATATACTCACATTCCCATATCTTTGCAACTTGCTTTTTGGAGATTTGCAATAAGGAAAGACATTACATTCAAGAACTTTTTCGCGGTCTTTAATAGTCAGGGACTCCTGAATACGTGGAAAATCGACTCTCGTGTGATTTTGCTTTACCTCTCTCCCAGTATATGATGGTATCTGTATGTACTCCGATGGATCTTGCTATATCTTTCTGGCACAAATGCAAATCAATACGGTGTTTTTTATGTGTTTACCAATATTTGATGGGTCCAAAAAGACTTCTGATTTAAGGATAGGTGTCTGAAAGAGGTCTACTTCAAGGAGGATTTTTATATGTCTGTCGGTTGAAGCGGGCCCCCGATTTGAACCCACGACCTCAGGATTAAATCAAAAATTGGGGGGAATGAGAAATCACTTCTTGTGAATTTGACTATGTCATACTCTTGCTATTTCGTTTTCTATTTTAATTGATTTCTTGACAAACTTATTTTTTATACTAAATTAACATTAAGGATTTTTTCTCGCTCTTTAATAGAGAAAAATTTCTGAATAACAGGAAGATATTGGGGATACGGCTTAAACCGATTGTTCTCCCAGTATGTAATGGTGTCTGTGGTTACTTCTATAAATTTTGCAACTTCTTTCTGGAAGAGATAGAGGTCCATGCGGTACTGTCGGATTCTCTCTCCTGAAGTTGAGAAATCATATGGATAGCCTTCTGGCTTAGGTCTTGGGATAGAAAACTTAAATGTGTAGTCTGTTAAAATATTCAATGAACCTCTGTGTCTGCGGGTACTTCGGAGACCCTTACCATAATTGTACCTGCACGCCCAATCAAATTCAACGATATGTATCTAAAATTTCAGGACCCTTGCTTGACCGCATAGATATACATATAGAAGTCCCTTCTATCCCTTAGGAAGAGCTTACAAGCAAAAAGCCGGGCGAAGAGTCAGCACGAGTAAGAGGACGTGTAAATAATGCAAGAGCCAGTCAGCTTGAAAGATACAAAGACCGCAAATCCATTTACTGCAATGCTCAACTGGAGCAAAGAGATTTATCAAAGTATTGTAAAATTGATTCACGGTCTGATGAGTTATTAAGACTTGCCATTGAGAAGTTTGGTTTATCAGCGAGGGCTTACTCACGGATACTCAAAGTAGCTCGCACAATAGCAGATTTAGAGAATTCTGCTGATATAAAATCAGAGCATATCTCAGAAGCTATCCAGTATCGCACTTTAGACCGCAAATACTGGCTGAGATAATGAAACAAAAAAACTTGACAAGAATTTAGAAAGTAATAAAATCAGGATGGATAAGGAGATGCGAGAGAAAACATTTTTGGAAAATTGTTTTATTACAGAGAAGTGAGAAAAAGGATGTTCTGATATACCAGATTGTAATCATTTTAGTATAGCCAAGACAATTGATAGCTTTTGAGGATTTGATAACACGATATTTACCAGTGCCTAACAAAAAAAGGAGGAGAAATGAAAGTTCTTAAATTGATGGTTATAAGTGGATTAGTAGCGATTTTTGGGAGCAATCTTTTTGCAGATACGAATGTAAGTGGTAACAAGTGGGGAGTATGGAGCTTGGCAGGTAGTCCTTACATTGTTACTGGTAATGTGAGTGTCCCGGCAGGTTCTACGCTTACTATAGAATATGGAGTCAGGGTGAAATTTAATAATGGAACGCTATTGGGAGTTAATGGGACTTTGATTGCAGACGGTACTCCAACAGATACTATTGTTTTTACTGCAAACCAGGTATCACCGTCTCCAGGAGACTGGTATGGAATTAAACTTTATGATGGTAGTACCAATTCAGTGCTTGATTACTGTGTAGTAGAATATGCTGGTTCTGGTAGTAGTGAGTTGATTTATGTCGGACTGCATGGAACTGCTTCTGCATCGATCACTAATTCCGTAATGAGAAATAGTGCTTACTATGGTATTCGTGTTGGCAATTCATCATCTCCGACAATTACTGGCAATACGATTACAGGTAATACTAACCATGCTATATATATGAATGCAAACTGTTTTCCTTCTTTCTCTAATAATACAGCATCTGGTAATGGGACAGATGGTATTGCAGTTTATGGCACCGTGACACATACTGGGGTATGGAATGCTGACCTGCCATTTGTCGTAACGGGGAGTATAAATGTGCCTGATACAGTCACTTTGACCATTAACCCCGAAGTCGTAGTGAAATTTAATAGTGGAACGCTATTGGGAGTTGATGGGACTTTGATTGCAGATGGGACTCCGACAGATACTATTGTTTTCACTGCAAATCAGGCATCACCGTCTCCAGGAGACTGGTATGGAATTAAACTTTATGATGGTAGTACCAATTCAGTGCTTGATTACTGTGTAGTAGAATATGCTGGTTCTGGTAGTAGTGAGTTGATTTATGTCGGACTGTATGGAACTGCTTCAGCATCAATTACCAATTCCGTAATAAGAAATAGTGCTTACTATGGTATTCGTGTTAGCAATTCATCATCTCCAACAATTACTGGCAATACGATTACAGATAACGGCAATTATGGTATACGATTATTGCAATCATCTAATCCTATAATACGCAATAATACCTTTACGAATAATACCTATGGGGTTTACTGCTCAGACTCATCCGACCCGACTATAAACTATAATAACATCGTAGGCAATAGTGACTATGGGGTTTACAATTCAGATTCCCGTTTGATTGTTGATGCTACAAATAACTGGTGGGGTGATTCTACCGGACCGGCAGGAGTCGGACCTGGTATAGGAGATTCTGTATCTAATTATGTTGATTATGCTCCATGGTTAGGCTACCAATTTGATACTCCTGATATCTATGTTTCACCGGATACTCTTGCATTTACTTGCGGGTCTTCCAAAACTGCTGATACACTTAAAACTATGACTGTCTTCAATAATGGTGGAGATACATTATTTGTAAGTAATATTGTTGGCACAGAGACCTGGATTGTAGATATTTCAGATACAAGTTTTTCGGTTGCCCCCGGCGACTCCCAAAATGTAACTGTTACAGTAACCCTAAATGGTCTTGGAGATAGCACTTATTATGCAAATCTTGAGATTAGCTCAAACGACCCGGATGAAGCTACTTATTCTGAACCTGTCAAACTTATAGTGAAATTATTTGGGACAGAAGAAAGTCTTGTTCACTATCCATACGGACTTACACTTGCTCCGAATCCTGTGGGTCAAAATACTGCTGTCGTAAGATATGCTTTGTCTGAGAAGTCAAGAGTAACTATTAGTATTTATGACCTTTCTGGCAGGCTGATTGAAAATCTTGTGGATGCCAACAAAAAAGCAGGGCAGTATAAAATAGACTGGAATACGAAACAGTATCCAACTGGAATTTATTTTGTGCGTCTTACAGCAGGTAACTACGTAGCTACCAAGAAACTGACTTTAACACAATAAGACCTCAAATCTGAGCCTGAGCACATATATTAGAAGCTATTCAGTATCGTACCCTTGACCGCAAATACTGGCTGAGATAATATATAGATATGCCGACGATTAGTGTTTCAAAAAAGGATTTGGAATCCTTGCTTCAAATTTCCTTCAGTTTAGAAGAACTTAAGAAGTCACTTCAACTGGCCAAAGGAGAAATCAAGGCAGTGGATGAAGATGAACTCAGGATAGAACTTGCTGATACAAATCGCCCAGACCTTTTGTCAGTCGAAGGAATTGCACGACAGCTCAGAAGACAGAAAACAGAAAACAGAAAACCGAAAACCGAAATTAGTGGGGAGATAATTGTGGATGCTGGGCTAAGGAATATAAGACCTTATATTGGTGGATTTCTGGCAACCGGAGTTCCAATCAAGGAAAGCACTCTTCTTGCACTTATAGAGACTCAAGAAAAACTTGCAGATATATTTGGCAAGCGAAGAAAAGATATTGCTATCGGAGTGTATAATGCTAAGAAAATCAAGTTTCCTGTGTGCTATCGGGCAGTGAAGCCAGAATCCAGAAAATTTATCCCACTCAGTGGTGAACCGCAGGGTTTTGATTGCGAACTCAATCTCCGCGAAATACTAACCCAACATCCGAAGGGTATAGAATATGGATATATCCTCTCGGATTGTCAAAAATTCCCGTTTTTAGAGGACGAAAAGGGGAATGCCCTGTCTTTTCCCCCTATTATAAATTCAAAGCTAATAGGAGAGGTAAAAGTGGGATTAGAAGAGATATTCTGCGAGGTTACTGGAGAGAATCTTTCCCAGTTAATTCTTGTTGTAAATATTCTTGCCGAGAACTTTAAGGATAGGGGCTTTAAAATATATCCTTGTCTTGTGAAATATCCTTATCCAACTGATTTTGGCAAGGAAGTTCTTACCCCCTGCCACTTTGAAGATGCTTTGTTGGTGCATCCTAATGAATTTGAGAAATTACTCGGACTCAAACTGCAAAGAAAAGAAATTAAGGAACATCTTAAACAAATGGGATATTTGGTAGAACCCGAGAAAGATAAGTTGAAAATCACTCCTCCGTCATATCGTAGGGATGTGATGCATCCGGTTGATGTTATTGAGGATTTTGCTATCTCAAGGGGCTACGATAGTTTTTCTCCAGTACCCTTAAAAGATTTTACTATAGGGAAACCCTGCAAGATAGAAAGGATTCTTCACAAAACAAGAAAAATTATGCTTGGATGCGGGTTTGTGGAGATAATGTCAAATGTTCTAACTTCAAAGGAAAGTTTTATTTCAAATATGAGACTTCCTGATGAGGATACAATTGAGCTTGAGAATCCGATTTCAGAATCTTACGAGATGCTTCGAAATTCAATAATTCCTGCATTGCTTCAAGTAGAGGCTCAAAGTTCAAAAGCAACTTATCCTCATCGGGTATTTGAGCTTGGTGAAGTTGTGATAAAAGGGGATAGCCCAAAAACTTTAATCAAGCTTGCGGCTATAATTGCCCATTCTACTGCAAATTTCTCGGAACTCCATAGTTTCCTTGATACGCTGGCATATTATTTAAGCTTCTCTTGTCAACTCAAGAAAATAGACCATCCTTCTTTTATTAAGGGCAGGGTCGGCAGCATTGTAGTAGATAGTAAAAAAATAGGGATTCTTGGAGAAATACATCCTGAGGTTTTAGGAAACTTTAAAATCAAATATCCAGTTTCAGCATTTGAGTTTTCCTTGAGTTTATTATTTAAAGAGTGAGAATTGAATAGCTTTGATTTTCAAAAGGAGCCGAAGGATGATTTAGAGCAGAAGTTAATTACTCCAACGACCAAACTCCTGCAATCTTATGTCCACAGAATTTGCACTTTTCATTTACTATATTGTTCTTTGCGATATGGTAACCAATCCTCCGTATAACTACTTTGCCACACTTCGGACAATAAGTATTCTCAGCCTTATGCCCCGGAATATTGCCAATATACACATACTTTAATCCAACATCCAGAGCTATTTTCCGAGCTTGCTCAAGTGTCTCAACAGAAGTAGGAGGCAAATTCCTTAACTTATACAGGGGCCAAAACCTTGAAAAATGTAAAGGCACATCATTTCCCAGACTGTCTCTTATCCACTCACACATCTTTTTAACAGTCTCAGGGTCGTCATTCTTTGTCGGAATCACGAGATTTGTAATCTCAACCAAGATACCCTCTTCTTTTAAGACTTTCAAGCTCTGTAAAACTGGCTCTAAACTCCCGCCACACAACTCTTGATAAAACTCCTCAGTAAAGCCCTTTAAATCAATATTTGCCGCATCAAGATATTTACAGAGTGCCCTTAAGGGCTCTGGATTTATATACCCGTTTGAGTGCATAGTATTCTTTATCCCGGCTTTGTGAGCAAGCTTTGCCGTCTCAAACATATACTCATAAAAATTAGTGGGCTCAGTATAAGTATAGGCGATTGAAGGACAGTTATTTTTTTTAGCTGATTTCACAACTTCACGAGGAGGAAGCCACGTATTTTCAGTTTCTGCTGGACAACTCTGTGAAATCTGCCAGTTCTGGCAAAACTTGCATCTAAAATTACATCCTGCTGTGGCAATTGAGAAAACTGGAGTACCTGGGAGAAAATGAAATAACGGCTTCTTCTCTATTGGGTCTATGTGAGCCGCACAAGGCAGTCCGTAATTAAGAGTATAAAGCTTGCCTTTCCTATTTTCTCTAACTCTACAAATCCCTCTTTGACCGGGCTTAAGAACACAATGATGAGGACATAGATGACATTGAACCATTTTGCCATCAAGTTTCTCCCAATACATTGCAGTCCGGGGCTTAGTTTTAGCTCCTTTAGCAAGAACAGGAGAGCTAACAGGAAACAGAAGACATAAGACAAGAAACAGAAGACTTTTGAATTTTGAATCTTGCATTTTGAACTTTTATATCTCCTGGAGATTCTTGAGCTTTCCGTAGCATATTAAAGTATCACTCGGCTTTAAAACATCACTTCCTTTTGGAGCCGGGATAACATCACCATCCCGTTCAATAGCTAAAACAAGAATGCCCTTCTCACGAAGACCGGCATTTGCGAGCTTCTTTCCTATACTTTTAGATTTTAAAGACAGGTTAATCTCTACAATGCCATAATCCTCAGTAAGATGCAGAACTTCCTCAACTTTCTTTTTCTCAAATCTTTTTCTTATCAAAAGCTTTTT
>JAUWHX010000044.1 GCA_030605695.1 bacterium
TTTCTTGCTTTGTTCTAAATGGGTAATCTCAGACCGAGCTATTCGCTTCACAGAAAGAGAGTGTATGATTGGTGGGCTTGGAAGATTCAATGCAATTCACGTAGTTCCATTAATGCTTGCTTATGCATTAAAACTCAAGAAATTCGGAGCTTAAACGAAGAAGAAACCACAGATTACACAAATTTTTTTAACACGAATTACACGAAAAAAGCGAACTACACGAATAAATCGTATTCGTTGAATTCGTGGTATTCGTGTTCTCATAATCTTGTATTGTCTTGTGGTTATTAATTTAATATGGAGATAAAAGAGTTTCAGGAGCTTATTAAAAAGATATATTATGAAAAGGATGTGGAACGGGAATTACGAGCAACATTTACCTGGTTCATAGAAGAAGTTGGTGAACTTGCTCGTGCAATGCGGCAAAACAAAGGACTGGAAGAAGAATTTGCTGATGTGGCTGCCTGGTTATTTGAACTTGCCTCAATAGTTGGGGTTGATATGGAGGACGCTCTCCGCCGATATAAAAATGGGTGTCCGAAATGTGGAAAAACTCCCTGCATTTGTAAAGTTTGAATAAACCACAGAGAACACAGAGAAAGAAGAAAACAGGAAATGGAGAAATTGAAATAAATTCTGTTCTCCGTTTCTCACAATTCTCCCTTTCTCCTATGTTTTAAAAAAGTAAGGTGAAAGAACTTGAGTCTGATATTCAGAGATTGCAAGAGTTTCTTGAAATAGAACTCCAGTCAAAGAAAATTGAGCACACACAAAAAGAAATGGTAAAGCCCGGATTCTGGGACGACAAACCACGAGCCAAGAAACTTGGTGAAGAACTTGCACGCAGTCAAGAGGTTGTGAAGAAATTCCAGGAGATTCAAAAGGAATATGAGGACTTAAAAGAGCTTAAAAATCTTGGTGAAGATGTAATCCAGGAGATTAATAAATTCAAAAAGAAAGTAGAAGAAACAGAGCTTGAATTTGCTTTTAAATCCAAGCGTGACCACGGCAACGCAATTTTTGCAATCCATCCCGGTGCTGGTGGGACAGAGTCTTGTGATTGGACAGCAATGTTGTTCAGAATGTATCTTAAATGGTGTGAGAGAAGAGGATTTAAAGCAAAAGTCCTTCAATATGAAGCAGGAGAAGTCGCTGGACTCAAAGATGTCGCTATGGAAGTTAAAGGGAAAGATGCATACGGATGGCTTAAAAGTGAGACAGGAGTTCACAGGTTAGTTCGCATTTCACCGTTTGATTCTGGAGGTCGCAGACATACATCATTTGCAAGTTGCAGAGTTTACCCTCTTATAGAAGATGAGGTAAAGATTGAACTTAAGGATGACGACCTTAAAATTGATACATTCCGAGCCAGCGGGCCTGGGGGACAGCATGTAAACACATCTTCAACTGCTATCCGAATAACGCATTTGCCAACCAAGACAGTTGCTACCTGTCAGTCTGAGCGGAGTCAATTCCAGAACAAGCAGACTGCTCTCAAGGTATTAAAGTCAAGACTTTATCAATTATATGAAGAAGAAGAGCAAAAAAAACTCCAAAAGACTCTTCCTGAGAAGCATGAAATTGGATGGTCGCGTGAAATAAGGTCTTATGTCTTCTGCCCATATACTCTTGTTCGTGACCACAGAACCGGATTTGAAACCCACAAGCTTCAGGATATAATGGATGGAGCTATTGATGAATTTATGAGAGCATGGCTTTTGAAAAAAAAGAGTTAAGCGAGAAATTTATACAATGGCTCTGGAACAATCAATTTCTAAATCTTCCTCTCGCCACCACCACTGGAGTGAGAATTGAAATTCTCTCTCCGGGAATTCCGAACCAAGAAGATGGACCGGATTTTAAGCACGCTATTATTAAATTTGATAACCGCTTGACCCAAGGAGATGTTGAAGTCCATCGTTTAAGCAATGACTGGAATCTACACCATCACGAAATTGACCCAAAGTATAATAATGTTCTGCTTCATGTAGTTTGGAAATATAATTCTCAAGATATCCTCACTCAATCTGGAAGAATACTCCCCACTCTTGAACTTTTGAAGTTCAGCAAAAAGTCTATCTCTAAACTCTTAAAGGATTATAATGAGAAGCTACATCTTGAAGGAAAAGAAAGGTGTCCTTATGTATCTTTTAAGACATTAACGGATATTCTTGAAGCTCAGGGAATTAACAGATTTAACGAGAGGAAGCAGAAGTTTAAGAAACTAATAAAAATCTATGAGATGGAACAAGCAATATATATCGGGATTATGGAATCTCTGGGTTATGCAAAGAATAAAGCACCGTTTGTGGAACTTGCAAGACTTGCTCCAATCTCAAAACTTAGGTATTTGAGTTTGAGAAATCCCAGAGATAAGCGAGTTGAAATAATAAAGATAAGTTTGCTTGGAGTTGCAGATTTGCTTTCCGAGGAATTCCAGCGTGAATGGGGAAAAATCAAAAAAGAGTTTAAAAAAACTATGCGTAAGGAATTATGGCAATTCTTTAAAGTCAGGCCCCCTGGATTTCCTGAGAAGCGAATAGAGGGGATAAGTTACTTCTTGAAAGATGTAATAGATAAAGGTTTTTCTGATTTTCTATCGTCTCATAATATGGAAGAAATAGAGAACAGAATTGCTCAAGGAGGAATTAGCAAATTTTGTGCAAGAACAACTATCCTAAATGTATGCTTGCCTGTATTGGCAATCCTTTATGAAGGTAGTGCTGATGAACAAGAAGTGCTTCAAATTTATAGAAATTACAAGAGATTGCCGGAGAATAGCAGAACGAGAAAGATGAGCAAGATACTCTGTTGGAATAAGAAAATGGCTATTAGGAATAAGCGGAATAACTGTGAGATTTATTATCAAGGGATGATTCACATCTTCCATCACTATTGCCATACCAAACAATGCACAGATTGTCCAATAAAGAAAGAACAACTTGATATACTATGAAAATATAAACACGAATGACACGAATTAGACAAATTACACTAATTTCTTATTTTATAAATTCTTTTAGGTTATCCCTGCCCATTCGATTAATTAGTGTAATTCGTGGTTCGTTTTTTTCTTGACAAAAATGAGTTTAGGTAGCATATTATTAAAAAGAGTAAAAGATGAAAAAGTTATTAAGTTTTATACTTCTTTGTATCCCATTATATGCTTGGGGAGATAATTTAATATTCAATCCATCTTTTGATATGACCCCCTGGGATACCGGCTGGACAATTGATACATCTTCGAGTAGTACTGAAGGTGCTGGTGCAAGCGTTGATGCTTCGTCAGACACGCTCTGTAATTCATCTCCTCGTAGCTGTAAGTTATTTGCCTGTGCAGGAGTAGGATATCATCTCGATTATCCAAGGTCAGCTTCCGCAAGAGCTTGTATATATCAGGAAATAACGCCTGTAACAAATTGTGAATGCAGGGTTTATTTTAAAAACGGCTCTGATTATGGCGGGATTAGCGGGAATACTGCAATTTGTTATGCAAGGATTTTTGTGAAGGTAAATAATAGATGGGTAGAAGAAACATCTACTTTCTATCCTTCTACCCCCATTTGGACAAAGTGGAAAAAAATATACGGGACTTCTGAGACCGTGAGTGGCATCAAATTTTGTGTCTTGACCCAGGCAAGTAGCGATGGTATTAGGGATGAAAGTGCATATGTGTGGTTTTGGGTGGATGACGTTTATATTGGTGAACAACAAGCGATAGAAGAAGAAAACTCAAAATCCAAAAATCAAAAGCTAAAATTAGAAACTGAAATCTCTCCCAATCCATTTATTCAGTCCACAACTATCAAATATCATCTACCTACTAAAAGCAAAGTCTCATTGGAAATTTATGACATCACAGGCAGAACAGTAAAGACATTAGTGAATGAGGAGAAAGAAGCTGGGAGTTATAATATCAGCTTTTCCGCAAAAGAACTCTCGGCTGGGATATATTTTGCGAAACTTGTAGTAGATGATGTTAAGAAGACGAAGAAACTCACGATATTAAGATAATCTCCGGGTAGGTTGAAGCCCTCGCTTCAACCTGATGAGAGCAGAGGCTCTCATCTACCCTGCCTTCCATACCGCCCTCCGCCAACCAATAACTACTTTCCGCTAACATTCCACTTGACCAAGTGAATCTTTCACTTGACATAGTGAACTTCTCACTTGGCATAGTGAATTTCTCACTTGCATTAGTGAAACTTCCACTTGTATTAGTGAACATTTGACTTGGCATAGTGAACTTCTCACTTGACCAAGTGAACCTCTCGCTTGTGTTAGTGAATATTTGACTGCCGTCTGTGGTTTTATTCGGGAATGCGGATATTTCTTACTTCCATTACTAAATCTCGTGGCACAAGGATTGATATAATTGCAGTGCGGTCCTGCTTTTTTGTGAGCAGAACCCGGACGACTCTTGCATCACACAGCTTCTTGCCTTCTCTTGAGAGCCCTTCTACAATATCATCGGCTTTTGGAAGTGGCAAGAATTCATAAGGAAGCATTACAAGACCGTGGTCGTGGTTCGTGGTGGTGGTTCGTGAGGAATAATTTCTATCTATCACAAAGATAGCGAGTCCGGGGCAAGAGGAGATGCACAATCCACAGCCAGTGCATTTCTCAAAATCTACTTCAGGCAAATTATTTATATTCCCTTTAATCTCAATCGCTCCTTTGGGGCAGGCATCCACGCAAGGATTACAGGGAATTCGCTCAAAACATTCTACTATAACACAAGCTCCTCGTTCTAACCTTTCCTCCGGAGGCATCACCTTCCTTAAGTCCTCCCGAGTAGCTATGCCTGTTTTATTAATCATTTTTCGTGACTCGTGTTGGGGATTCGTGTTCGTGCTTTCTTTTCTCTAATGCCTTCACTAAATTCGTTAACATTTTTCCTACTCTTTCATACTTCTGGAACAACTCTTTGTATTCTTGTTCTGACACATAACTTAAATCTTTTGATAGAAGTAGCTGATATTGTATTTCTCCGCATGATCCTCTTGCTATTCCAACGAACTGTTTATATTCTTTTGTGCCCAATCTCATACTTCCTTCGCATAAATTCATAGGTATAGAATAAGCAGCTCTTCGCATTTGTGATATTAAACCAAATTTTTCATCATTAGGGAACTCTTTGGTTAATTTATAAATTTCTATCGCTAATTGATGCGATAGTTTGAAAACATCTAAATCTTGCACTTGCATACTATAATTATCTCACGACCACGAACCACCATCACGAACCACGAATTATCTTCTTACATTTCGGGCAACTCAACTGACCCTTCTTCTCAATCATAATAGAATAACCACACTCAGGACATTTTTGAGCTACCGGCTTATCCCAGAGAGCGAACTTGCATTTCGGATAATTACTGCACCCATAAAATATCCTGCCCTTCTTTGTTCTCCTTTCAATTACCTCTCCCCCACACTCAGGGCATTTTATTCCAAGTGTAATTGACTTCGTAAACTTACATTTAGGGTAATTCGGACAGGCAAGGAACGCACCATACTTGCCTTCTTTTCTGAGAAGCGAGGCACCACACTTAGGACAAACTTCATCAGTTTCGCAGGATTCCAAGGGCTTTACATTTTTACATTCGGGAAATCCAGAACATCCGAGAAATTTTCCATACCGACCCCACTTGATAGCCATTGGCTTACCGCAAATTTCACATTTCTC
>JAUWHX010000056.1 GCA_030605695.1 bacterium
CAATGGATATCCGTAAGTTATTAACGGAAGGCAATTACTTATTAACGGAGAGCAATAACTTGTTAACGGAAGTCCGTAAGTTTTCTACGGAATGCTGTGGGTAGGTTGCTTTTTTGGTGTGTCAAGAGAAATATATGGGCGCTTCTTATTTCTACTCCCGATTTTGTCAGGATGGTTCTAACCCTGCACTTTCGCAGAATCCTGTGGAAAAGTGCGGTAGAAGTGGAAAAACCCACCATGCAAACATTTAATTGAGAGCTAAAGATTTATTTCAGGGAGATAACTTTTGTTTTTCTTCTTTAGGCAATGGCAATAATATCATTGCGTTGAGTTGTTTCATGTCTATAGCTTTTTCCAAGTGATCTAAATTGCGTTTCTCTTTTAGATATTCAAGTATTTTTCCTTCTCCTTTTCTGTCATAGTTGCAATCGGCAATCAACGCATTTTTATCTTGTTTTAAGATTTCTATTTCCGGATCAAGGAGACCTTTCGCGAAGGCTCTCTGACATAGAAATGACTGCTTGAATTTTTGATAATGAGGAGAGAGTGTATTTACACAAAGTTGCAATTGATCGTGACAAGTAAGAATAGCACCGTCTAATTCATTGCGATGGGAATAAAAGGAACTTTCTTTGAAATAATAGCAAGTCATCCTGCCTTTTCTTTGCCTACTAGATAAATCTTGCGTTCCAAATAAGGTTGCACGAAAACGATCATCAAGTAATGAAGGATCTCGACCCGATGAGTAAATCCAAATAATATGGAAGGCAGTATGTTCGGAATCATAAGAAGTTAACTGGTTTACGCCTTCAGTTATAATAGCGTATAATCTGTTTCTTGGGCCTATAGGTGTTTCTTTACCTAAAATTTTTCCGCTATTTAATATCTCTATATCTTTTTTTACTTCTTCTAGGTCATCGCTTTTGATTTTTAATTCAATGATATATTTATCTTTTTTGTCCCAGGCTTTAATATCAGGCGTGGGTAAATTTCCTTGTGGTTGGATAGCATCTGCTTCAAGACCCATTTCTTTCAAGATTTTTATAACAACCTTTTTTGATTCGGTATCTTTCATAATTATTGATTTTTTTGTTCTAACCCAAGTTTATCCGTACTAATAGAATCACAATTACGGCTATTTCTTGCCAGACCAAATGATAAGCTTCCGAAGTAAATAGCCGACTATAACACTAATAAACAGTGGCCACCAAGAATGAGTAATGATAGCAAATAGACAAGCTCCCCAATATAAAAGAAGCTCAGTAAAGTGGCATAGAGGTTGGCCAGGCTTTAATGGTCCAGATAAAGATGAACCAACGAAAATTGTGATTAGATTGCGCAACCCAAGCCAAGCTACAATTACGACTACTATCCAAAATAATATAGTGATCAAATTCATTTTGCGCTTCCTTTATTACTAACCTGCACTAATAAAATTACAATTACGGCTATTTCTTACCAGCCACCGCCGGCGCCTCCGCCTCCACAACTTCCACCTCCGAATCCACCAAATCCACCTCCGAATCCACCGCCGCCTCCAAATGTCCCAGAGCCCCAATATCCGCCTCGCATTCCACCCATCAATAATAGCGGAAGGAAAAGCCGTCCGCTAAATATCAACAGGAAAAAGAGAAGAGGAAAGAGCATTCTCGCACGACTTTTTCTGCCGTAGCTAATTTGTGGGGCTCTCTCCGTGCCTGTAATCGCTACATCGTATTCCTCTCCGATTTTCTTGGCGATTACAGCAGTTGCCAGGAGCAATCCCTTGCCAAACTCGCCTTGTTGGAAACTGGGCTTCAGGACTTTCCGATATATCTCACCGCATAACCCATCAGGCAAAACCCCTTCAAGTCCGTAGCCCGTTTCTATCCATACTTTTCGGTCATCAATTGCCGCAACAATCAGCACTCCGTTATCCTTGCCCTTTTTGCCGATGCCCCAGCGAGTGAAAAGCTCCACCGCATACATATCAATAGATTGAGGGTGAGTTGTTTTCACAGTGGCGATTGCAATCTCGGCTCCTGTCTTTCTCTCTATCTCGGCGATTAAGTTCGTGAGTTGGCTTTTATATTCAGGTGAAATGACACCGGCAAAGTCATTCACCCATCCTACTGGCTTGGAATACTCCTGAGCGCCGATTGATCCTCCAAATAGAAAAGTCCCCAAAATTATTAGTGTCATTCGTGTTAATTTGTGGTTCGTGTTCGGGAATCGTGTTGGAGAAGAACACAACCACGAACCACCAGCACGAATCACGCTTTTTAATCTGTCCTTTCTCATTTTGACTCTCCTATCTGGTCTGCTGCAATAGCCAGTTTCTCAATCTCCTTTATGTATCGTCCATAGAAGTCTTCAATATCCTTTTTCTCAAGCTTTGCCTTGCCAGCTTTCATATCAAGCACCTTTTGCAAAATCCATTCCTCTATTCCAAACCTCTTGCTTGTTGCATCAATAACTTTCCTCTTTGCTCGCGGTGACTCTTCTCCAACTAACTTAAGCATCCCACGAAATACTGGAATCAAGGAAGTCAGGGACTCGACTGCCACAGCACTAATAGCTTTGGCATTGGCACCTACTTCAAGATACACCTGGCGGAGTCTAATCAGCTTTCCCTTTAGTTGCTCCTCGCATTCAAGCCGTAAGTTCTCTGTGCCAATATCAAGTCCCTCAAAAATGGGCTCTCCATAAATTATCTGATGAGAATCCCTCATATCCAGAAACTCAACAGGAAAAACATCCGATGAGGTTTCCATATGTCTGCGAGTCAAAAACAGGGGTGCCACTATCCCCTTTTTCCGTCCTTGTGCCACAAGCTTAAAGCACTTCTTCAAGTGAGTAAGCTCCACCTCTTTTAAGACCACGAGCAGATTAACATTAGACTTCTTTGGTATAAAGTCCTCGCCCGTGGCACTGCCGAAAACCGCAATTGAGCAAAGATTATCATCCAGAAGCTCAATCAGACTTTTAGCATACGGCTCCATCAACTTTTTGACTTCCTCAGGAAGTCTCTCCAAATTAATTAATTCTTCCATTTTCTCTCCTTTCTAATTAACAACTTTACTCACAGTATTTGATAAATTTCAACAATTGTTTTTTATTTAATCTTTTCAAATAATGTGAATTCTCACGAATAGATATAAATCCAAAGTTCTTGCTCAAGAGTCTCAAATGATTTCTCATTACTTCAATTTGACAATCTTTATTGATTTGCAGTCCTTAACTTTCAAGAAGTAAACCCCTGGTTTAAGATTCTTGCCAATTATATTACTATTCGTTGTCTCAATCAATTTTCCTGCCAAGTCATAGACTTGTAGTGTATGAGATTGTTCCCTCTCACATCCAGAAATAACTACATTACAATACTGTATAAATGGATTAGGAGAAGCTATGAAATTAATCTGATTAGATACGAATGTTGGCTCACAAATACCAGTTATAGGTTCGTATTTAATGGTTAAGTAGTCAAAAAAAGAATGACCTGTGACAATAACATATCCTTCTGAATCAGTTGCAACAGAATATGCACAATCCCATTGAGTTGCGTCGTATATAGCAGTCCATATTGTATTCCCTTTGCCATCCCATTTAACAGTAAGATAGTCTGCATTTGATGTATCAGAGTAAGTCCCAGTTGTAATTATATTATTCTTATTATCAATAGCTACATCTGCTGCTGTCTCACCCCACATCCCACCATATATTTTTGTCCAAATTGTATCACCATCTGGACTGTATTTAATAAGAAGCAAATCTGTGGTACCAGGCCAGCCCCCAACATAACCTGCGATGATAATGTTGCCCTCGTTATCTACTGCAACTGCACTACCGCTCTCGTCAATTCCATTATCATAAGTTCTAACCCACATCTCATTACCTTCAGAATTATATTTTATGGTTAAACAGTCATTGTCTGTGCCATTGTTCGAGCCTCCTGTAACAATAATATTTCCAAGTGTATCAAACGCAATATCCGTTGGTTCATCATATCCACCTCCATCGTATATTCTGCTCCATAGTGTATCACCATCAGAATTACACTTAATAATCCACCAATCCTCGGTTGCAAGAGCCGTATAGCCAGCTATAGCAATGTTATTGTTTGAATCAACTGCAATCGCATTTGCATATTCATACGATGTGTGGTCATATCTGTGAGTCCAGAGAGTGTCACCATTTGGGTTATATTTAACTATTCCGTAATTTCGGTTAGAGTCTTGAACGGTACCTACCACCAGAATATTGTTAATATTATCGATAGCAACATCAGATGCAAATTCATCAGCTCCTGCATCATATGTTCTGACCCACAGCGTATCACCGTCAGAATTATACTTAATAGTAAGATAGTCACTCTCTGGCACTCCTACTTGTCCAGTAATAATAATATTGCCAAGTTTATCTGTAACAACACCTGTAGCAATATCACCCATCTCGTATTTCCTTGTCCATACAGTATCTGGTTGAGCCCAAGAATGTCCCACAAAAAAAATGAGTAACAATAATGTCCAAAATACACTATTTTTCATAATACTACCTCCTTTATGTTGCACCAAATCTCAGTATATCACCAATCTTAGTATATGTCAACTTTAATTTACCAGGTTACTGCATCTACAAGCTCTTTCCCAGCTATTCTTATCATAATACGGTTAGGAACACAGATTATCGTCTCGCCCGGAGATTTTATCTCACCTTGATGCACACAAATTTTTAAAGGGCAAGGAGAATCTAACATTCTTACACTCTTATCCTTTATCTCAATAATTGACTCCCCAAGTGCTCCCATTACTTTCATTACTTGCGACTCGGATAGAAGTAGTTTATATGTATCTCTGCCCTGAACTGAGATTATGCAATACTTTGCTTCCTTATGAGCCCGTTTTAATGCAATTCCTGACACTATTGATAGAGAAAGCAAGCATAAAATCAGGATTTTATCTCCGACCGTGAGGATATGAACTAAATCACAAAGTCTGCTTTTCTTCCACATTTGTTACACCTATTATCAGTAATCCCAGTTGCACAGACATCCAAATATGAGCGATTAACGAGCAAATTTCCACACTCAGGACAATAAGTAGAACTCCAGTCTCCCATTTCAGAAGATTCTTCAATCGAGATATTTCCTATGTATACATATTGCAACTTCTTGCGTGCAAGTTCACCTGCAAACTTGAGTGTCTCAACTGGAGTTGGCGGTACCTTAAATTTATAATGCGGGAAATAGCGAGAAAAATGAAGAGGAGTATCAACTCCAATACTTACCACAAAATCCACAAGCCCCTGAATCAATTCAGGAGAGTCATTATATCCCGGGATTATGAGATTTGTAAGTTCAATATGCCAATGGCTCTTGGTGATTTTTATTGTATTTAGGACTGCATCAAGGTCTCCCCACACAATTTTCTTGTAAAACTCTGGGTCCATTGATTTGAGGTCAATATTAGCCGCATCAATATAAGGCAGAAGTTCACTCAGAGGTTTCTCATTTATCATTCCGTTTGTTACCAACACATTTTTGAG
>JAUWHX010000037.1 GCA_030605695.1 bacterium
TTGTATGATATATACTCTCTAAATTGATTTTGTCAAGGGAAAAATTAGTCGGGATGTCAGATTAGATGAAATTGATGGAAATTAATATTAGAAGTACCAGGATGCTCCAATAAATAAGGCGGTAGGGCACTTAAATCCACCTTCTGCTTTAATTGGCATAGGGAAAGAAGCATCTATTCTAACTTCATGCTCTACTCTATGTTTGATTTTTTCTCCTCTTCCGTATTGTATTCTATATTGTAATCCCGGACAAAATTGAAGAAGATAGTAATTACCCTCTTCTTTTGAGCCATCAAGTTCCAGGATAATTGCTACTTTATTAAATATAAAAGGACTTTCAAACCCAACATTATAAAATGTCTCATCATCTGTATCCTCGCTAAGAAGTCCATTAAACCAGTAGCTTAAGCCAGCATGTAATGCCCCTATACCGTTACCGAGTCTCATAAGTCCACCGAGTTTAAAATCAGTTGACCCCATGCCAGTCCACTTTCTAATTGGGTAAGGAGTATCTGGGCTGCCGCCTGTTGGGACTCTTGCACCAGCGATTGCCGAGAAAGTAGGATAAATCACTCCTGCATATCCTAATTTTTTGGAAGGGTCAAAAACGCTATATTTAAAATCTATTATAGCACCTCCCATTCCGAATGAGGTTTTTGGGATTTCTGGGTTTCCAAAATCCTTTTGCTGATATTCAGTTGGAAAAACAGCTCTGACAGTCAGCGGATTCTCAAATCCATAATGTATTTCAGTTAGCGATAAAATAGCAGTGAAAGAAGAATCTCCACCAAATTCAATCCACTCTTTATTACTTGACCAGTAATGAGTAAATTTCATATATGCGATATGGAACTTAGAGAAAATCCCCTGTCTCGGGAGAGTAACAGCAGAGGTGCCTACGGTCGGAATAGCATTAAGATTAGATATGGGCAAGAAGCAAGAGGTAATCAACAAGAAATAAATTTGAATTTTCTTCATTCTCATAATTTAAATTTTACTCCAAATTTAACAGGGAAATATCCCACATATCCATCTTCAGTAAGATAAATTCTATATCCTCCTTCAGCAAAAATATCTATCATCTTAGTATATACGAAGTTAAGTCCTGCACCAAAAAATATAAGCGAGACAGCTGTATCACACTTGGCTGGAGCAAAAGTTTTCATATTACCACTTTGCATATATGTAATACTTTCTGTTGTTTTCATAAGAAGTCCTGCCTCAACCATAAAATAAGGCTGAAAAGCAGGCATCAAAGATGAAACTTGCAAATTGACAGAACCTGTAATAATATCGGCAGAACCTCCATTTATATCTAATCCGGCTAATTCTGAGTAGTTTTTTGTGTATTCTTCTTTTTTTAGCGCGAGTTGACTATAGTCAAAGTTCGCACGAAAAGTCAGACCTGTAACAAGAAAGAATAACGAGTATCCTATTCCGCATCCGAAATTAACTCCCGTGTCCCAGTATTTTGGAAAGGTATCTGGTGACCCTGGGGTTGAAAAGCCACTATGCAGAAAAAACCCGAAATTTCTGGGAGGTGGTTTATCATCTAAAGGACTGAATAGAAATATTATAGCTATAAAAGGTCCCATTTCTTACATTCTAAACGCATCTTCAATATGTGTAAGTTTATCTCCCTCTATTCCTATTACATCAAATCTTGCTTCGCATTTCTCAAAAAGCTCGCGATTACTCAAGTATTGTTGAGCAACAAACATAATATTTTTTGTTTTCTCAGGAGTTACCGCTTCAATAGGGCTTCCAAATTTATCTCCCCATCTTTTCTTTACTTCCACAAATACAACAACTCCCTTTTTCTCACATATAATATCAATTTCGTTTCTCGCAAATCTATAGTTCTTTGCAAGTATAACATACCCTTTATTTTTGAGATAGTTTATTGCACGAGCTTCACCAGATGCCCCGACTTTGTATTTATTCATCTTTGAAAATGCAGACCTGAAGGTTCACCCTACTTCTTTTTTCTGAGGTAATATAGTTTGGCTCTTCTTACTTTTCTTTGTTTGAGGATATCAATTTTTTCAATGGTTGGTGAATATAGTGGAAATATCCGTTCTACACCACATCCTCCCGTTACTTTTCGAACTGTAAATGTTTTGCTTATTCCTTGTCCCTTGCGAGAAATTACTATTCCCTCAAATCTTTGCTTGCGAGTTTCCTTACCTTCCATAAATTTTGTGTGGACTCTTACTTTATCGCCAGGTGAAAAATCAGCACTGATTTTATCAGGATTTTCAATTAAAGATTCTTCTATTTTATGTATGTCCATTTTTTCCTTCTTTCTTCTTTCCATTCTTTGATTTTTTTATGGTCACCTGATAGCAAAACATCCGGAACTTTCCTGCCTTCAAATTCTCTTGGTCTCGTATATAATGGGGAATCAAGCCAATCAAAAGAATCAGAATCTAATGACTCCGGATTCTTTAATACCTCTGGAAGAAGTCTTGTTATAGATTCCAAAATCACCATACAAGCAAGCTCACCTCCAGAAAGAATATAATTTCCAATAGAAAGCTCCATATCTATAAGTTCTTTCACACGTTCATCCACACCCTGATATCTTCCACATATAAACACAAGATGAGTTTCCTGTGCTAACTCTTGAGCCATAGCTTGAGTATATAGCTCTCCTCCGGGGGAGAGGAGTATAACCTTAGCATTTTGGTCTTTAACTGACCTTACACCCTTAAAGATAGGTTTTGCTTTAAGAACCATCCCAGGTCCACCACCGTAAGAGTAGTCGTCCACTTTTCGGTGTGAATCATTAGTAAAATCTCTAAGGTCTCGTATCCTTATGTCAGTAATTCCTTTTTCCTTGGCGATTCTAATCACTCCATAGGAAAAAGGGCTATCAAACATTTGGGGAAACGTAGTAAAAATATCAAAAATCATCACTCAAGAATTTCAAGTACTGCTCGTTTGCCCAGCTTCATAGAAGCAGCAGTCAATATAGTTCGCATTGCTCTTGCTGTTTTGCCTTCCTTCCCAATTACCTTGCCAAGGTCTTCCTTTTCTACTTTAAGCTCAAAGACCACGGTTCGCTCTCCATCCATTTCTGTAACCTCAACCTTATCAGGCGTATCCACAAGGGCTTTCGCCATCATCTCAACTAGCTCTTTCATTTTGAACCTCCTCTTTACGTTTCATTAAATTAGCCACTATTTCAGTTGGCTTTGCTCCTTTCTTTATCCACTCATTAGCTTTGCCAAGGTCAAACTTCAACTCCTTCCCCCGAGGGTCATACCAACCTAAACTTTCTATATATCTTCCATCTCTTGGAGATCTTGCATCTGCAACAACTATCCTGTAAAATGGTGCGTGTCGTTTCCCCATTCGTCTAAGTCTAATTTTAACCACTTATCGTCCTCCAAACAATTTGCCCCAGAAGCTCTTTGCCTTTTCCTCAGCTTCCTTTTTGGCTTCTGCAAGTGCTTCCTGGTGCTCTTGAAATTTCCTGAGTTCCTCTGGCTGAGCATACTTTAAAGTTACTATATCCTCATCAGTATCAAGACCATACGAAAGTCCTGTTACATAAACATTAAAATTATCATCAACTACAAGAGAAGTAGGATAATCCGTATCGTTATCTAAACCATTATATTTTTCTACCCACATCGTATTTCCATTTCTATCATACTTAATTGTCACGATGTCTTCCCAAGTATCTTCTCCGCCATAGGATTCTCCTGTTACATAGACATTGTGATTCTTATCAACCACAATAGCATACGGACAATCGTAGTCATGCGCTTCTCCGTCATAAGTTGCCGTCCACATTGTATTACCATCTGAATCATATTTAATTGTCACAATATTCTCAAAAGTTGACTTGTTCCCATAATCCCTTCCTGTTATATATACATACCCTGAATCATCTACTGTGATAGCGTAGACTCTGTCATAATCATTAGATGAACCATTGTATTTCCTCATCCAGACAACCTGTCCATTTGGAGCATACTTAATCGTAGTAAAATCACATTTGGTGTCTTTTCCATAACCTTGACCTGTCACATAAATATATCCTGCCTTATCAACTGCAACTCCGTAACCGCAGTCCCTATAATCTCCGCTTGCATTATACTTCTTCACCCATTCCATCCGTTGAGCAAAAAGGATTGCTGGAAAAATAATCACTCCCAAAAAGATTTTATAAAATTTCATTACTACCTCCTTTTTCTTTTATTACAGCTTGTGCAGCTGCAAGCCGTGCTATCGGCACCCGATAAGGTGAACAACTCACATAGTTCATACCTACCTGATGACAAAACTCTATAGAATGTGGTTCACCTCCATGTTCTCCACATATCCCCACTTCCAATTTTGGATTTGTACGTTTCCCGCGCTCTATTCCCATTTTTATAAGCTCTCCTACTCCATCCTCATCTATACGCTGAAACGGATCCCATTTTAAAATCTCTTTATCAATATAATCTGGCAAAATTTTCCCTATATCGTCTCTTGAAAATCCAAAAGTGGTTTGAGTAAGGTCATTTGTTCCATAAGAGAAAAACTCAGCAGTTCGTGCTATCTTATCAGCAGTCAAAGCCGCTCTTGGAAGTTCTATCATTGTCCCAACTGTGTATTTAAAATTCATACCATATTTCTCCATAACTTCCTGGGCTACACGGTCTACTATTTTTCTTTGATTTTCAAATTCTTTTGCCTCTGCTACAAGAGGAATCATCACTTCAGGTATAATATTTAGATTTTCTTGAATAAGTTCACAGGTTGCCTCAAATATTGCGCGTGACTGCATTTCAGTTATCTCAGGATAAGGAATTCCAAGCCTGCATCCACGATTTCCAAGCATTGGATTTACCTCTGAAAGCAAAACTATTTTATCACGAATCATTTTCTCAGAGATGCCCATTTCCTTTGCAAGTTCTTTAACTTGTTTAGGTCCTTTTGGCAGAAACTCATGCAAAGGAGGGTCAAGCGTACGAATTATTACCGGCAAGTCATGCATTTCTCTCAATATCCCTTTAAAGTCTTCTTTTTGCACAGGAAGTAGCTTGTCAAGAGCATGTTTTCTTTGTTCCAGTGTATCTGCAAGAATCATCTCTCTCACAGCACGGATACGGTCTTCTCCAAAAAACATATGTTCTGTTCTGCATAATCCTATACCTTTTGCTCCAAACTCCCGTGCAACACGAGCGGATTCCGGAGTATCTGCATTTGCTCGCACTCCAAGTTTCCTTATTTCATCCGCAAAGACTAATAACTTATCAAACTCTTCACTCCGAGAAGCACGGACTTTTGGTACATCACCTAAAATTACTCTTCCTGTTCCTCCACCTATTGTAATAATATCTCCTTTTTTAACTACCAAGTCTTTCACTCTAAATTTTTGATGTTCGTAGTCTATTGATATTGATTCGCATCCCACAACACAGGGTTTTCCCATTCCTCGTGCTACAACTGCCGCATGTGAAGTCATCCCTCCGCGTTGAGTAAGTATGCCTTCACATACTCCCATACCTACTATGTCCTCAGGGGAAGTTTCCATTCTCACGAGAATAGACTTCCTGCCCTGCTCCCTTAGAGCAACTGCATCCTCTGGAGTAAAGACTACCTCACCCGATGCAGCACCTGGTGATGCAGGCAAACCCACAGCAACTACATCGTAATTTACACGAGGGTCAAGCATTGGGTGGAGAAGCGTGTCTATATCTTCTGGTGAAATACGACGGATTGCTTCTTCTTTGGTGATTAACTT
Source organism: bacterium (assembly GCA_030605695.1). Lineage (GTDB taxonomy): Bacteria > Hydrothermota > UBA3073 > JACQXS01 > JACQXS01 > JAGMCN01. The sequence continues at coordinate 5,744 of JAUWHX010000037.1, forward strand.
TTCTTCTACCATATTGACAACTATTCTCACTGCTGCCATAGAAGTTCGTTTGCCTCGTCTTGTTTGAAGTATCCAGAGATTTCCCTGCTCAACTGTAAATTCAATATCTTGCATATCACTATAATGATGTTCAAGTTTTTTTCTTATTTCAAGAAGTTGTAAGTAAGTATTGGGCATTTCTTCTTCAAGGGAAGGAGGTCCTGAATTCTTTTTTTGGGCTATATTTATTGGAGAAGGTGTACGTATCCCTGCAACTACATCCTCACCTTGTGCGTCCAGAAGCCATTCTCCATAAAACACATTTTCTCCAGTAGCCGGATTACGAGTAAAAGCTACCCCTGTAGCGGACTTATCACCTGTATTTCCATAAACCATTGCCTGAACATTTATTGCAGTTCCCCAGTCGTCTGGAATATCATAAAATCTCCTATATTCAATCGCTCGCTTATTGTTCCATGAATCAAAAACTGCTAATATGGCTCCCCAAAGTTGTTCCCATGGGTCAGATGGAAAATCTTTATAAGTAAATTCGGATATTACAGTCTTGTACTGTCCGATAAGCTCTACCCAATCTTCTGCTGTAAGTTCAGTATCCTTTAATACTCCGCGTTCCTTTTTCTTGGCAACAAGTAAGTCTTCAAACTGTTTCCCGGAAATTCCAAGAACTACTCCCCCGTACATTTGGATTAATCTTCGTTCACAATCGTAAGCAAATCCTGGATTTTGCCCTTGCTTTACAAGTCCAAGTACAGTTTGTTTATTTAACCCAATATTTAGGATTGTGTCCATCATCCCCGGCATCGACACTCTCGCTCCTGAACGAACTGATACAAGAAGAGGATTTTCCGGGTCCCCAAACTTCCTACCCATAACAGATTCAATTTTCTTAAGATTCTCGATTACTTCTTCTTTAAGTCCATCCGGATATCTCTTATTATTAGAATAATACTGCTTACATACCTCTGTTGATATCGTAAATCCAGCAGGAACAGGCATACCAAGTAGAGTCATTTCATGTAAGTTTGCTCCCTTACCACCCAGTAAATTTCTTAAACTTGCATCTCCGTCAGCTTTGCCTTTACCAAAAAAGTAAACTTTCTTCATTTCAATTTATAATTTAGCATCTATCGTTCGTCTATCCTTCTCCTCTTAATTCATGTTCTTCTCGCTCTTTACGCTTTTCTTCCCGTTTTTCTTGCTTATGCTTACGCTCATCTTCAAAACCAAGAAGTTCAAGTAATACAAGTTCTGCTCCATCTCCTTTGCGAGGGCCAAGAGATACAATTCTTGTATAACCTCCTTTACGGTTTTGGAACCTTGGTGCAATATCATCAAATAATTTCTGTACTATATTTTTATCTTTAATTTCAGCAAAAACTCTTCTTCTCGCCGCAAGAGTGCCAAGTTTAGCAAAAGTTATTAAACTTTCAATAAATTTGATAGCCTCTTTTGCACGTGTTTGAGTAGTTACAATTCCATAATGTGTAAAAGCTGCACACGCCAGATTTTCAAGTAACCTCATTCTATGAGCTTTTGGCCTATTAAGCTTTTTTACCCGTTTTCTATGTCTCATTCTTCTTCCCTATCGGTTTTTATAATCTTTGAAATATCCATTCCAAAAGAAAGATTATATTTCTTGAGCAAACTTACAAGCTCAGCAAGCGACTTTCTTCCAAAGTTCGGATATTGAAGCATTTGAGTTTCAGTTTTTTTAATCAAGTCTCCCAGAGTCTCAATTTTAGCGTTTCTCAAGCAGTTTGCAGACCTAACTGACAGTTCAAGGTCGGAAATTTTTATTGCAAGTATTCTACGAAGTTCACGCTCACGCTCATCCATCTCACGGAGACGCTTGAATTCCTTTTCTTTTTTCAAAAGATAAAATGGATTGAAATAATCACGAAGAATCATACTGCCTAAAGCAACTGCATCCTCAGGGCTCATTTCACCGTTAGTCCAAATCTCAAAAATTAGCTTATCATAATCCGTACGTCTTTCTACACGTGTGGGCTCTACTTTATAGTTTACACGAACAACCGGCGAATAAAAGGCATCTATAAATATTGTCCCAAGAGGTGCATCTTTTTCTTTCAATGCCTCACTTGGTACATACCCTCTACCTGAAGTTACAGTAAATTCCATTGTAAATCCCTTTATATCACCTGTTGCTGTCAATATATGTTGTCGTGGGTTTGCTATTTTACAACCGCTATCCGTTTCAATATCAGAAGCTTTCACCTCTTTCTTTTTCCTGACTTTAAGATAAAGTGTTTTTTTAAGACTGTTTGATAATTTTACTCGTACTTTCTTTAAATTAAGAACAATTTGTGAAATATCTTCATAAACTCCGGGAATTGTTGAAAACTCATGTAATATTCCATCTACACGCACTGATGAAATGGCACTACCTTGAATTGCTGACAAAAGAGTTCTTCGCATCGCATTCCCAAGTGTAATACCAAATCCAGGCTCAAGAGGAGAAAACAAAAACTTGCCATAATCATCTTTTCTTTCTAAAATTTCTATCTTTTCTGGAATTTTAAAAGGCAAAACTTTCATCCCACCTCCTTTTTGTGGAAACTTAATTTATTAATTTCAAAAAAGTTGTTATTTTGAATAAAGTTCTATAATTAATTCTACTCGTATATCCATAGGAATATCCTCTCGTCCTGGCAAGTTAAGCATTTCTACCTCAAAGTTAGAACGGTCAAGGGAGAGCCATCCTGGAATTTTCTGTTCCCGTTTTAATGTTTCTGTTATTACTGATAATTTTTGACTTTTTTCTTTTAAAGCTATTTTATCACCCGGTTTAACAAGATAAGATGATATATTAGTTTTTCGATTATTTACAAAGAAGTGTCCATGAGATACAAGTTGACGTGCAATTGCTCTTGAACTTGCAAATCCTGACCTATAAACTACATTATCAAGTCTTCGTTCTAAAAGTTGTAACAGAATCTCCCCTGTAATTCCTTTCTTGTGAACAGCGAGTTCGTAATATCTTCTAAATTGATGTTCTAAAAGCCCATAAATCCTTTTTGCCCCTTGTTTTTCTCTTAAATGGATTGCATATCCTGATGCACGTCTTCTCCTTCTCCTTGACACTTCACCCGGAGGAGCTTCCCTATGTTCCATCACACACTTCTCTGTATTACAACGAATTCCCTTTAAAAATAACTTTTTTCTTTCCCGCCTACAAAGCCTACATACAGGTCCTCTATATCTTGCCATTTTTAAATTTAAAAACCAAAACTAAAGATGCAAATTTTATAATTTTGACCTTTGCACTTTGAGTTTTGCATTTTTATACTCTCCTTTGCTTTGGTGGACGACAACCATTATGAGGCAAAGGAGTTACATCCTTTATAATTGTAATCTTTAACCCGGTAGATTTAAGACTCCGAACGGCTGTATCACGACCAGGTCCTGGACCTTTTAACCATACCTCTATATTTCTCATTCCAAGATTCATAGCCTCTTCGCCACATTTTCTTGCACATATCCCTGCAGCAAATGGGGTTCCTTTTTTTGTTCCCTTAAATCCAGATGTTCCACCTGAACCCCAAATTATACAATTACCAGAAGTATCAGTTATCGTCACAATTGTATTATTAAAAGTAGCATAGATATGAACTATTCCAGAAGGATCAACCCTTCTGATTCTCTTTTTGCGTTTTGCCATCCTTATCCTCCAAGAATTTATCTATCCTTTTTTCCCTAAGCTTTTTTTCTTCTTAAGTGCAATAGCTCCTTTTGAGGGACCCTTTCTTGTTCGTGCATTTGTCTTTGTCCTTTGTCCTCTTACAGGAAGTCCAAGTTTGTGTCTGGTTCCTCTATAAGCACCGATGTTAATGAGTCGCTTGATGTTATTTGATACTTCAACCCGATATGCACCTTCAACCCGATAACTTTTTTCAATTTCTTTTCTTATTACCTCTACTTCCTTCTCAGTAAGATCTTTTACTCTTTTGTCTCCAGGCACGCCAGCCTTTTTGAGAATTGCAATAGAGGATGTCCTGCCAATCCCATAGATATAGGTTAAAGCTGTTTCAACCTGTTTGCCAGATGGTAAATCTATTCCTGATATTCTTGCCATCTTAACAGCAGACTAAAGACCAAAAAGTCCATAGTCTTTTGTCTTAAGTCTACAGCCTCTCATATTATCCTTGTCGTTGTTTGTGCTTTGGATTTTTGCAAATCACACGCACAACACCCCGACGCTTAATAATCTTACAATTCGTACAAATTTTCTTTACACTCGCCCTTACTTTCATTTGAATCTATATATTATTCTTCCTCTTGTCAAGTCATAAGGTGTGAGTTCAAGTGATACTCGGTCGCCTGGAAGGATTCGTATAAAATGCATCCGCATCTTGCCACTGACATGTGCAACTACTTCATGCCCTGAGTCAAGCTTTACCTTGAACTTCGCTCCTTTTAAACACTGAGTTATTGTTCCTTCTACTTTTATTCCCTTTTTTTCCATTAAACAGAAGGTACGAGCAAGGACTCGCACCTACCCACAGATAATTTTTTTTCCATAAACTTTACTTGCAATCGTTTTTTGCTGTACGATAGACCTCTTCAATATCTAAATCAGCGTTAATAACTTTTAATTGCGACTGATAAAAATCAAGTAATGGCAAAGTATGAGTCTCATAAACTTCAATCCTGTCGCGAATCACAGACTCACAGTCATCCACTCGGTGCTCAAGTTTTACTCTGCAATCATCGCATAACTCATTTTCCTGAGGTGGATTCGTCACAAGATTATAAACTCTTGCACACTTCGGACAAATTCTTCTTGCAGAAAGTCTTTTCACAATTGTTTCTGTATCGCACTTAAGATAAATCACTTTATCAATTTCCGTAATCTCTTTCAACCCATTTGCTTGTTCAATTGTTCTCGGAAACCCATCTAAAATAAAGCCATCATATTCTGAACTCTCAGCATTATCTACCCTATTCCTGATAAGTTCAAGTATAAGTTCATCTGGCACAAGTGTACCACTTTTAACATATCTACTTACCTTTTTGCCAAGTTCGCTTTCTTTTTTAATCTCTTTTCTTAATATATCACCCATACTAATAAAGTCAAGATTAAATTCTTTTGCTATTCTATTTCCTTGTGTTCCTTTCCCACTTCCAGGCGGTCCCAGAAATATTAGTTTTGAGTTACGAGTTACGAGTTGCGAGTTGCGAGTTACCATCTTCTTCCTTTAACTTTCCCTTTCTTGATAAACCCCTCATAATGTCGCATTGTCAGATGTGCCTCAATCTGCCGAACCGTATCAAGTGCTACTCCAACAACTATTATAATACTCGTGCCCCCAAAAGAAAATGGTATACGCAACCCTATTGTCAAATATATTGGAATTATAGCAACGGCAGCAAACATTAATGCTCCGGGAAGTGTTATCCTTGAGAGCACTTTATCAATATAACTTGCTGTCGAAGCTCCGGGTCTTATTCCTGGAATAAATCCTCCGTATCGTTTCATATTTTCTGCCATATCCGTTGGATTAATTACTACAGATGTGTAAAAATAAGCAAAGAAAACAATTAAGGTTGCGTAAATAATAGTATATAACGGTTGTCCTGGCTTGAAAAACTCAGCCATATACTCTGCAATTAAACTACCCGAAAAGAATCGTGCTATAGTCCCTGGAAACATCAAAATTGAACTTGCAAATATAATTGGTATTACTCCAGCTGAATTTACATTTAATGGTATATGAGTACTTCTACCGCCATAAATTTTCCTTCCTACTACTCTTTGTGCATATTGGACTGGTATTCTGCGTTGTGCCTGTGTTATCAAAACAACTCCTGCAACTATAAAAACCGTTATAACAATAAAAACTCCAATTGCTGGCATTCCAAGTGCCCCTGTTCTTGCCATTCTAAATGTATTAAGTCCATCCGTCGGAAAACGTGCTACTATTCCAATCATTATTATCAGAGATATTCCATTTCCTATCCCATGAGCCGTTATTAGCTCACCAAGCCACATTATCGCTATTGTCCCTGTCACAAGTGTAAGTACTGTAATAAGCTTGAAACTAAACCCCGGATTCGGAACTACCGGCTCACCACGAGCTCCTGTTAAGGATTCCAGGAAAAATGCTATTCCAACTGATTGAACTATACCGATTCCTACTGTAAGATACCTTGAATATTGATTTATTTTTCTTCTTCCTTCTTCTCCCTCACGTTGAAGTTTCTGGAGTCCTGGAATTGCTGCTCCTAACAATTGAAAAATAATTGATGCCGATATATAAGGCATTATCCCGAGTCCAAATATTGTTCCCCGAGATAAATTTCCTCCCACGAACATATCATAAAGTCCCAGAATTGAGCCCCTTGCCCGGTCAAAAAAACTCAGTAGAGCTGATGATGATATGCCGGGACACGGAATATGAGACCCAATACGATAAACTATAAATATAGCAAGGGTAAAAAGTATCTTATTCCTTAAATCTGGAATCTTGAATGCATCTCTTATTTTCTGAAACATTGTTCGTTATTCATTAATCGTATGACCTTTTTCCCAATCAACGATTTCTGCTTTTCCTCCTGCCTTTTCTATTTTTTTCTTAGCATTTTCACTGAATTTATGTGCTTTAATTGTAAAAGACTTCGTAAGCTCACCATCTCCCAAAATCTTAATAGGCAAACGTTTCTTTATAACTCTCTTTTCCTTTAAAAACTTTAGGTCAACTACACTTCCCTTATCAAATTTCTCAAGAATGCCGACATTTACAGTTTCATACTCTTTTCTACAGGGGTTCTTAAATCCTCGTTTTGGAATTCTGCGGATAAGAGGTGTCTGTCCTCCTTCAAAACTTGCTCGCTTTCTACTTCCGGACCTTGAAAGTTGTCCCTTTGTTCCTCTTCCTGCCGTTTTTCCATGTCCACTTGCTTCTCCTCTACCTACTCTCTTTCTCTTTTTCTGTTGAGGAGCCTTCAAATTACTTAAAATATATCCCCCTTCTTTCATTCTTTAACTCTTACTTTAAAAGAATTTTGGCGACTTAAGCTATTTTTCTTTTACTTCATCCACCGCTACAAGTTCTTTTACCTTTTTAATCATACCACGAATATTTTGAGTATCCTTGTGAACCACAGAATGGTTTATCTTGCGGAGCCCAATCGCTTCTATTGTACGCTTCTTTCTCTGAGTGCTACCAATTACACTCCTTACCTGCGTAATTTTTAACTTTCTAATCTTCAAACCTTTAATCCTCTAATATTTAATCTGCACTCCTCTTAATTTTGCTACTTCTTCATGGGTTCTCAACTTTGAAAGTGCATCAATTGTTGCTTTTGCAAGATTTCCTGTATTATTTGAACCAAGCGACTTTGTGAGTGCGTCTCGCACCCCGCCAAGCTCAAGTATATTCCGAACTGTATCACAAGCAATTATACCTGTTCCGGAACTTGCTGGACGAATTAAAATCCTGGCTCCACTGCACTTCCCCATCACACGATGAGGAATAGTATTACCTCTATGCTTAACTTTTATCATATTCTTTTCTGCTCTCTCTTTTGCTTTCCTAATTGCTTCTACAATCTCTTGTGCTTTTCCAAATCCTATTCCTACACAAGATTTCAAATCACCAACTGCAGAACAGGCAGATAATCTAAGCTTTCTTCCACCTTTTACAGTTTTTGCTACTCTTTTTATCTTTAGCGTTCTTTCCTCAAATTCTAATTCTTCCATTTTGAATTTTAAAACTTTAATCCGCCTTCTCTTGCACCATCAGCAAGAGCTTTGACTCTTCCATGATATTTATATCCACTGCGGTCAAAGGCAATTGTCTTTATCTTCTTTTTCTTAGCAAGTTCAGCCAACTTTTTACCACATTCCTTGCTCTTTTCAGTTTTCGTTCCTTTTTTAACCCCCAAAGAACTTGCAAATACAAGAGTATTATGCTTCATATCATCAACAAGCTGAGCATATATATACTTCAAACTCCTATAAACTACAAGTCTTGGACGCTTAACAGTGCCCAAGATTTTGTTTCTTATTCTTTTATGCCTACGCGCCCGCTCCATAACCTGCCTTTTTGCCGGCTTTCCTTCTTATGAATTCTCCTTCATACCTTATACCCTTTCCTTTATAAGGCTCGGGCGGCTTGAAGGCTTTTATTGTAGCAGCTGTATTGCCGACAAGTTGTTTGTCTATTCCTTTAACTACAATCTTATGAGCATCTGGGGTGTTTATTTCTATTCCTTCCGGAGCTACGAATTCAACTGGATTTGCATACCCAAGTCGCAAAATTAAGTTTTTATTCTCAATATTTACGCGATATCCCTTTCCCTCTATAATCATACTTTTCTCATAACCATTAGTTACCCCCAGTACCATATTATTAATAAGTGCTCTCATTGTTCCACACAAAGCTTCATTTGTCTTTGATTTTTCTCCGGAAGCTATTTTCACCTCAGTATTTTCCACGAGAACTTTTACCTGTGAAGGAACTATCTGTTCAAGCATACCCTTAGGTCCCTCAACTCGCACTTTATTTTCCTCAAAATTCACTTTAATCTTATCAGAAATCTGAATTGGCAATTTACCTACCCTACCCATTTTATTTATTAACCTACCAAATATGAGCTAAAATTTCACCACCTACTTTTGCCTGTTTTGCCTCACGAGAGGACAAAATACCTTGAGGAGTTGAAAGAATAGCAATTCCAATACCATCTTTAACTATCGGGATATCTTTGACTCCCACATAAGCTCTTCTTCCAGGCTTACTAATTCTTTTAAGTCCTTGAATCACTGGTTTGGGTTTCAGAGATATTTTAATAATTCCCTGTTTCTTATCTGATTTAGATTTATAATCTTTTATATATCCTTCTCTTTTAAGGACATCAGCAATTCCAAGCTTCATAAGTGAGGCAGGTAACTCTACTTCCTTATGCTCTGCTTGAATTGCGTTCCTCAAGCGAGTAAGCATATCTGCTATAGGGTCTGTCATTCCCATTTCTTGTTTATCATAATAAACTTCACTTGCTTGTCAAGAAAAATCTTCATCTACAGAAAACTTCACACAAAGAAAATTCAAAAGTATTTTGGGAGTATCTGAAGGGCTATAATCCTTCCTTGTCCCACAAGTTTTGCATCAATCAGCAAATTCTAAATAAAAATCAATACCAGTTATAAGTTCAGATTCTTTTGCTTCTACAGGCAATACCCCCGAAGGAATATTTACAAACCAGGGAGTGGTATCTATACAATCCGGGTTTAGTAAATTAGTATCAATATACCATTTGTCTTTATAGCCAGCAAATTTATAGGTTCTTATAAAATACTGACCGGGAGGAAGCCCTTTTAATTGATAACCATTTTCTGATGACTCTGCAAGCTGAACTATATGCCCAGTAGAGTCATAAGCTACAACTTTTCCTGAGATAGGTAATTTGTCTGATTTGTCATAAACCTTCCCACAGATTTTGCATTCTCCCGGTGTAACACTAAAATCTATATTAGCAGGTTTTTCTTTCTCTATCAGGATAATCTCAGTTTTTGGGTCAAAGAAACTTCTCCCTCCACCAATCCACATTGCGGCAAATATAGAATTAGGTGCAATTGCACAAAATTTATACTCTCCTGCAGGAAGTCCTGAAACTCTATATCCGCCGGTGAATGTATTCCTACCTTTAGTTATTGACCATGGTTTGATTGGGAAGGCAAGAACCTTAAATTTAATATCCTCTCTTGAAATAAGTTTATCATTTAAAAGTATAAATCCTTGAATCCACCCAGCTGACCTTAGCTTGAAGTTGGTTCCGGAAGTATTATAACCACTTTTTACTTCAATTGGGATTGCATCTTTAAAGGAATTTGCAGATTTATAGTATTGTGTGGTATAAGTCTCATTCTTGTAAAATGAACTTATTTTCAAAATGTACTCTCCCGGTGGAATTCCATTTATTTCATATTTTCCATTTGGGGAATGGAAACTCCTCTTTTGTAAGGGTTCATGAATTGTTCCTATACTATAAAGCTCAAGTTCAAATTCTTCTACAGGATTTCCATCCTCATCTTTAACCTCACCTGATATTACACCTCCTTTAGCAAGTCTAAAGTCAATGCCAGTTATTGTATCAAGAGAAGTTACTGATATATAAGTAGATTGAGAAGCAAAGGTATCATCAGGGTAATATTTCCAGGCATATGGGCTATCTTTTTGAGGAGAAAGTTTAATTAAGTACTCATCATCAGGTAGTCCTCCAATTATGTAATATCCAGTTGAATCAACTATTTTCTCAAGGGCTTTCTTTTTTCCTATTACCTGAACCATAATTCCTGGAGCAGGAGGTATAATTGTACCAGAAATTGCACATCCTTTCGTTATTTCAAAGTCCGAGAGAGTTATAGTATCAAACTTGCTTTCTATTATTTGAGCATCACCCCAGTTTTTACCATCATAAAAACCGCCAATCCACCCAACGGGCTCTATTTTAATTCTATATTCTCCGGGCTCCAAACCAGTAATCAAATACTCACCAAGAGAGTCAGTCTGGGAGAAATAAGTAATATATGAATTTTTACTACTGTAAGTTTTTAAAAAGAATGGAGTTTCTGGGATGGGGTTTTTGTTGGGGTCTATAAGTTTTCCCAAGAATATTCCTCCTCGTTCTAACAAGAAATTTATGCCCGATGTGGGCTCTCTGGCTTTTACTTGTATCAGATAAGCAACTTCCCATCTATAAGCATTTCTGTAATATTCACCTGCATATCTACCTGCAGTTCCATAATGTTCACCTGAACGAATTTGTAGGATATAGTGTTCAGGAAGAAGGTCTCGAATTGTATATTTCCCATGAATATCTGTCTGGGCATATTCAGCAATATATCCATATTTATCGTATGCCCACACCATAACGCCGGATATTGGAGTTTTGCCATCACTTTCATATACCAATCCCTGAATTGTTCCTGTTTCTTTTGGCACATAAGGCACTATGGGCACCTTTCTTGCACATCCCGTTACAAACAGAATAACGAGAATGGCTAATCCTAAAATCCTACCGTTTCGGCTCACACTTAACATTTTATTAAGAATATCCAAAGATTTAAAAAATGTCAAGAAAAAATTGACAATTAGTTAATTCATTGTAAAACTTTAGGATAAATGAAATGTCCGAAGTGTGGAGCTGAGAATTCTCACGGAGCGAAGTTCTGTGACCAATGTGGTAATCCTATTGGGTTGAAGCAAGAGGTTCAACCTACCCAAAAGGTAGATACTTCTAAAACGAATTTAGTTCCAGATTCTTCAGAGTCACGAGAACTTCAATCTGATGAGCGTCTCGTAGCTGTAAGATCTCTGCTTCCATCTACTCTTGCCGAGAAGATTCGCCGTGAGAGCAAAAAAATAAAAGGTGAGCGAAAATATGTGACAGTTATGTTTGCTGACATATCCGGGTTCACCTCTTTCTCTGAACGACTGGAGCCGGAAGATTTAACAAATCTTATGAATCAATGTTTTTCTGCACTATCCAAGGTTATATATAAATATGAAGGAACAATTGATAAATTTATAGGCGACTGTGTAATGGTACTTTTTGGTGCACCTATCACTCAAGAAGATAGCACTGAGAGGGCAATTCGTTGCGCCCTTGATATGATAGAAGAAATAAATCGGTTATCGGTGAGCGGTTATCAGTTATCGCAAACCAAAAACCGAACACCGAGCACCGAAATAAATCTTTCTTTACATATTGGTATTAATACTGGATGGGTTATTGCTGGAAGCGTAGGTTCTAATTTAAAGATGGAATACACTGTAATGGGAGATACTGTAAATTTAGCAGAAAGGTTGACGGAACTTGCGGAAGAAGGAGAAATATTGGTTTCAGAGCCTATTTTCCGAGACACGAAGAGCACTTTTGTATTTAAGTCTCGAGCTCTTATTAAAATTAGAGGGAAAGAGAAGAAGATAAATGTTTACGAATTAAGAGGTTTTCAAGAGGTAAAGCAAGCTCGGCGAGGAATACTTGGACTCAGTTCTCCAATTATAGGTAGGGATAATGAATTAGGAGTTCTTGATTCTCTGATGGACAGGATATCCGATAAATCGTATGCGATATCTTTAATTGGAGAAGCGGGAGTTGGGAAGAGTCGATTGATTCAGGAATTAAAGAATGTTCGGGATAATTTTTTCTGGTGGCATGGGAAGTGTCCTTCTTATGGCAAATCATTGCCGTTTGGAGTTTTTATTGAAGGATTCAAGTCATGGCTTGGGATTGGCGAGTCATCTGGAATGGAGCAACTGCTTATCGGGAAAGTAAATAATCTCTTTGGAGAAGAGAGCAAAGAAATTCTTCCTTATCTTTTAACTTTTTTAGGACTTAAGGTCCCTGAACCTTTGGATGTCAGGGTACGTTGGCTTAACGCTGAATCATTGAGACTCCAGATATTTGCTTCAATAAGAAGACTATTCATAAGACTTTGCAAAGAGCATCCTCTTATTCTTTATTTGGAGGATCTTCACTGGGTGGATGCAGAGTCGGTAGACCTCATAAAGTTTTTACTTGGAACATTGATGAACAAACCTATTCTTTTCCTCTTTGAGTTTCGAGAAGAGAAGGAGAGCCGGGCCTATCAAATCAAGGAGGCTGTGAGTGAGATATTCAAATGGCAATATTTAGAACTCACAATTTCGCCATTGTCAAGCTCGGCTGGAGACCAACTAATTGCACATCTCCTCAAGAGTCCAAAGTTTCCATCTGATTTAAGGCATCTAATCCTCAAAAATGCTGGTGGTAACCCATTTTATATAGAGGAGTTTTTGAAATCCCTTATAGACAAGGATATAATTAGTTGTCAATCCGGTACTTGGAAGGTAGATGAGCCAATTCAAAAAATTGAGATTCCTGATTCAATTGAAGTAATAATTGGGAGTCGGATAGACCGTCTTAGCTCTGCAGAAAAGAGTGTATTGCAATCCGCATCTGTGATTGGAAAAAGCTTCCTACATCAAGTTTTAGAATATGTAAGTGAGATTGAAAATTTAGATGCTCAAATTGCTGAGTTAATTGACAAAGAATTTATTTTCAAGACAAATGGCAATATCTATCAGTTCAGGCATCCATTAATCCGGGATGTTGCTTACAACAGTTTATTAAAGCAAACAAGTCGTGAGCTACACAGGAGAGTAGGTACTTGCATTGAAGATATATTTAGTGAAAATCTTTCAAAATACTATCAATTTCTTGCTTATCACTATTATGAAGGAGCTAACTGGGGTCGTGCATTTTTCTACTGTAAGCAAGCAGCAGAGGATGCAAAAGAGAATTATAATAATCTTTCAGCAATAGAATACTATACAAGGGCACTTAATATATTGGATGATTCTCTTCCTGAAATGGATAAAAAGGAGAAAGCAGAGCTTCTGGAGAAGATAGGAGATATAAAAAGACGTATTGGCAGATACGATGAGGCGCTTATTGATTATAACAGGGCTTGTGAGTATAGAGAAGGAATAGAAGAAAAAGCAAGTCTTGTAGGGAAGTTAGGAACTATTTTTTACAAAAAAGGAGAGTATAAAGAAGCTACTAATCGTTATGAGCTTGCCATCAGTATGCTTAAGAATGAGTTTCTGATCTCACCCGTTTTAGCTGAGACAATAATAGAGTATGCTTTCCTTCTTTCAGAGGGCAAAGGTGAGTATGGGCGTGCAGAAGCTCTTATTCTTCAAGCACTTGAGCTTATTTCAAAAGACAAGAAGTCAGAATTATCTGCACGATGCTATGGAAATCTTGGTACGATTTGTTTGCGGAAGGGAAAATACGATGATGCGTTAGCACATTATCAGAAGGCAGCATCCATTCACGAAAATCTTGAGGATAAAGGAGGTATTGCAGGCATATTAAACAATATAGGAATTATTTACAGGCATAAAGGTGAGCTTGAACGGGCACTTGAAAATTATAAGAGGGCTCTTTTGATATCAAATGAAATAGGGTATAAAGGACTCACAGGAAGTATATGTGTCAATACTGGAGTAGCTTACAGGAATAAAGGAGATTTGGAACGAGCGATTGAGTATTACAAAAAGTCTCTTGATATATCAGAATCCGTGGGAAATAAAAAGGGTGTAGGGATAGCATATGGCAATATTGGAGCAGTCTACGAGAACAAAGGGGATTTGACACAGGCACTTGAATATTACCAGAAATCACTGGAGATATCAAAAGCTATAGGAGACAAAGCTGAAATAGGAAGAGCTTATGAGAATATCGGTGGAATCTGGTATGAAAAAGGAGAGTTGGAACAGGCACTTAAATATTACAAAAAATGTCTCAATATTTTCGGATATAAGCGAGGAATAGGAATTACCTGGTGTGATATTGGCAAAACTCAAACTGAATTAGGAAAATTAAAGGAAGCTCATAAGAGTTTGAATTCAGCAGAGGAATTCTTAAGAGAGACAGGAGATAAAATTAGTCTTTCAAGAGTCTATGCCAATTTCTCAGAACTATCACCTAAAGAGAATAAAATAGAAGAGGCAATCAGTTTTGCTCGCAAATCATGGGAATATGCGAAAGATACAGGAGCAAAGAAGGAACAAATTATTAGTTTGCGGATATTGGGAACATCGCTTGATGCAGCAGGAAAGAAAGGTGCAATTGAGCATTTAAGAAAATCTATCACAATCGCCAAGCAATCTAACCTCAAACTTGAATTTGCAAAGTCTTCTTACGAACTTGGGAAACTTCTTCACGATAAAGGAAAAGACTTGGAAGCGAGGAAACTCCTTGTACACTCAAAAGAGATTTTCAAAAAATCCGGTGCTTCTCTCTGGTTAAAAAAGTTTAATGCTCTATCCGGTAGGGAATAATTTCCTAAAGGAAACACGCTTTTGAGAATAGAAGTTTTTGAACTCTTTATCTGTTTCTCTGAGTCGCTCTGCAAGAATAACAGCAAGATTTTTCATCACTATATATCCTATGCGTGGCTTTTCGCCACATAGGGCAGCAAACTTTTCTCTTGAGAGAGCCATGGCTTCAACATCCTTGATGCATTTTACTGTTGCTGACCTTGTGGAGCCATTAATGAATCCTAATTCGCCAAAAATATCGCCAGGATTTAAGGGGTAAATAGTATATACTTCAACCGGACCACCTACTGATATTTTTACATCACATCTTCCTGAGCTGAGGATAAACATCTCTGATGATAGAGCATCTTTTGAAAAAACAGTATCTCCTTCTTTAAACTCTTTAATTACACATATATTAGCGGTTGCTTCTAATTCCTCTTGAGCAAGTCCTTTAAAAACTTCTACATTACTTAAAAGTTCTAAAGATACCATTTTATACCTCCCTTTAAAATTAAAGTAGTTTAAATGTCAGGAATGTCAAGTTTTTTGTGAATCTTTTTCAGGTAATCCGCATCAAAAGGGTAGAATGAAACGAAAAACGCTTAAAGAAGAAGTTGCAGAGTATAAAGATAAGTATCTTCGGGCTCTTGCTGAATTTGAGAATTACAAGAAAAGAGCCCAGAAAGAACGAGAAGAGATTTTAGGATATGCAAATGAGAGACTGGTTTTTGAGCTTCTCGGGATTTTGGATGATTTTGAACGAGGATTGGGAGCTTTAAAAGGAGTAAAAGATAAGAAATTAAAGGAATTTTATCGTGGAGTAGAGCTTATTCATAATAATTTAATTAAGGTTTTGGAGCAAGAGGGATTAAAATCATTTAGTGGAGTTGGTGAGCCATTTGACCCAAGATTCCACGAGGCAGTTGGAGTCAAGAGTTCAAAGAAACATCCGCCAAATTATGTAGTAGTTGAAGTATCTAAGGGATATAAGTTAAAGGATAAAGTAATAAAACCAGCAAAAGTAATCGTGAATCGTAAATCGTGAAAGGAGTTATTCTGAATTCATTGAAGGGAGAAAAGATGGATAAAAGGTTGAGTATTTTTGTTGGAATTTTATTGTTGGCAGGTTTATCAAGAGCACAGGTTGAGGTAGTAGATACTATAGAAGTTGGTGGTGAACCTATAGGGGTTAGTGTTAATCAGGTTACTAATAAGATATATGTTACGAATTATGCCAGTAATGATGTCTTTGTGATTGATGGAATGACTAACTCAGTAATAGACAGCATAGAGGTGGGTCTTTCACCTTTAGGCATTAGTATTAATCTGAATACAGGCAAGATATATGTTGCAAATGGAGAGAGTAACAGTGTTTCCGTAATAGATGGAGAAACCGACTCGGTAATAGCGACTGTGCCCGCTGGTTCTGCACCCAATATTGTTGAAGTTAACTCAAACACTAATAAAATATATGTTACAAATTATTATGCTGACACTATTTCTGTAATAGATGGAGAAACTAACTCGGTGATAGCAGCTATAGCAGTTAGTGGTAGGCCCACAGATATTGGTATTAACTGGGTTACTAATAAAATATATATTGGAAATGAAGATAGTCTCTGGGTCTCTGTAATAGATGGCGAAACTGACTCATTAATAAGAACTATCTTGGTAAATAGTATATCTGGTGGTATTGGTGTGAATGTAAATACGAATAAAATATATGTTGCACATTATGAGAATGATGATGTTTCTGTAATAGATGGAGAAACTGATTCAGTGATAGCAATTATAGGAGTTGATGGATATCCTGTTGGTATTGAAGCCAATTTAGTTACTGGCAAGATATATGTTGCAAATAATGACAGTTGTAATATTTCAGTGATAGATGGAGAAATTGACTCTGTAATACAGACAATCTCTGTAGGTAAATGGCCAGCATTTATCAGCGTAAATGATAGCACAAATCGGTTTTATGTTACCTGTGGAGATGATGGGACAGTATGGGTGCTTGAGGATAAGACGGGCGTAGAAGAAACAAGTAACAGACTAAAAGTCACAGATTGTAAGTTGGAGATTTATCCTAATCCATTTTTCCAAAAAACAGTTATAGAGTTCAGAGTTCAGAGTTCAAAGTTTAAAAAAGAGAAATCCAGAATTCAAATTTACGACCTTATCGGTAGAGTTATTCGGACATTACCAATTCCAATAAATCGCCAATCATCAGTTACAAAAATAGTATGGGATGGAACAGATGGTCTTGGGAAGAAAGTATGTAGTGGGATTTATTTTTGCAAATTAGAGGTAGAGGGAAAAGTATTAACCCAGAAGATGTGTGTTGTTCGTTAAAGAAGAAAAGGTTTTAGGCATTTAAGTATTTAGGTGTTTAGGAATTTACGAATAAAGGGAGGTAAAAATGGCAGAGAAAGTAATAGGTATAGATTTAGGGACAACAAATTCTTGTGTAGCAATAGTAGAAGGCAAGGATAAGACAATAATTCCAAACTCTGATGGTGGCAGAACTACTCCTTCAGTAGTAGCTATTTCATCAGGCGGGGAGCGGATTGTAGGTCCATTGGCGAAACGACAACAGATAACGAATCCTGAAAACACGATTTACTCAATAAAGAGATTTATGGGCAGGAGGCACTCCGAAGTTTCAGAGGAAATGAAGCTTGTTCCATATAAAGTAGTGGAGGGACCTCATAAAGATGCTCGTGTATCGATGGGAGGCAAAGAGTATTCGCCACCTGAGATTTCGGCGTTAATCTTGCAGTATCTGAAGAAAGCGGCTGAGGATTATACCGGAGAGAAGATAAACAAAGCAGTAATCACCGTGCCTGCTTATTTTAATGATTCTCAGCGTCAGGCAACCAAGGATGCAGGCAAGATAGCCGGACTTGAGGTTCTGCGGATAATAAATGAGCCAACCGCCGCATCTCTTGCTTATGGACTTGGAACCAAGAAGAAGGAAAAAGTAGTGGTGTATGACTTCGGTGGAGGAACTTTTGACATCTCAATAATAGAAATAGATATGAGTGCAGAACCTCCAGTGATAGAAGTATTAGCAACAAATGGAGACACTCATCTTGGCGGAGATAACATTGACCAGCGTATAGCTAACTTCCTGGTAGCAGAGTTCAAAAAAGAGCAGGGTATAGATTTGAGTAAAGATAGGTCGGCATTCCAGAGGTTACGAGATGCGGCTGAGAAAGCAAAATGTGAGCTGTCAACAAGTAAAGAGACGAGCATCAACTTGCCATTCATAACTGCTGATTCAGCAGGACCCAAGCATCTTGATATGAAATTAACAAGAGCTAAGCTTGAGTCTCTAATAGAGGATTTGATAGATAAATCCCGTAAGCCCTGTGAGGAAGCAATTGAGGATGCTACAAAGCGTAAGGGCTCTACAATAAAAGGAGTAGAAGATATTAATCAGGTAGTACTGGTCGGCGGTATGACGCGGATGCCTCGCATTCAAAAGTTGGTGGAGGAAGTCTTCGGCAAGAAGCCACATCTTGGGGTGAATCCTGATGAAGTAGTAGCAATGGGAGCGGCAATTCAAGGTGATACATTATCAGGAGGAGAAGGCAAAAAGGATGTTCTGCTTTTAGATGTAACGCCTCTTACATTGGGGATGGAAACTCTGGGTGCAGTAATGACTCCGATGATTCCAAAGAACACGACTATTCCTACTCGGAAGTCTCAGATATTTACGACTGCGGCTGATAGTCAGGAGGCAGTAACAATCCATATCCTGCAAGGAGAACGGAATATGGCTCAGGATAACAGAACTCTTGGAAGATTTGATTTAATGGGCATACCTCCTGCACCTCGTGGAGTTCCGCAAATAGATGTAACCTTTGACATAGACACAAACGGCATACTGCATGTAAAGGCAGTAGACAAAGCAACAAATAAGGAGCAGTCAATACAGATTACCGGCTCAAGCGGACTTTCGGATGAGGAAGTTGAGAAAATGGTAAAGGGAGCTAAGGAACACGAGGCAGAGGATAAGAAGAAAAAGGAATTGATAGATGTGAGGAATCAGTCAGACAGCTTGATTTATTCTATTGAAAAGACTCTAAAAGAATTTGGAGATAAGGTATCTGATGATGAACGCAAGAACATAACGAGCAAGATAGAGGAGCTAAAGAAGATAATGCCCAATGATGATATAGAAGCCATAAAGAAAGCGACAGAGGAGCTTCAGAAGGCAAGTTACAAGCTTGCAGAAGAAGCATATAAAAAGGCAGGACCTCAAGAAACGCCAGGAGCAGAGCCCGGAGCAGAAAAGAAAGAAGAAAAACCTTCAGGAGAAAAGGAGAAAGAAGGAAAGGGAGAAGAAGGACCTGTAGATGCGGATTTTGAAGTCGTGGATGAGGAAAAAGAGAAGAAAGATGAGAAAGAGAAAGAAAAGAAATAATAGTTAAGATAAGTAAAAGGATTTAGCGGATAAAGCAGATTAAAAGATGGTTTGTTTTAATTCATTAAATCAGTTTAATCCGTTCAATCCGCTTACTAAACAAGGGAGGTGAAAAATGAAGAAAATAAAAGCGAGACAATGTAATCTCACTGTTTTAATTGAGCAGGATGAGGACAGATACTATGTTGCTACAGTTCCGGCTTTAAAGAGTTGCTATACCCAAGCTAAAACTCTCAAGGAGCTTTATCCGAGAATTGAGGAAGTAATCAAACTTTGCCTTGAAGAGGAAGAACCTGTCCCTATGAAATTCAGCAACATAAAAGGGAGGTGTGCATAATGAAAGGCATTCAATATATAATCGATGAGAGGGAACAGAAACGAGCAGCAATAATTGATCTTGGCATTTACGGTCATCTATGGGAAGACATTCACGATATTCTTATGGTTGAGGCACGAAAAAGTGAACCCAGAGTAAAGTGGGAAGATGTAAAGAAACGCTTACATGAGAAAGGACTTAAACACAGCAAAGTATGAAATCACACTCGCTTCTTCGGTAGAGAAGGAGGTCAATTCTTTATCCAAGAACATTCAGAAAAGAGTGGAGAAGGCGATTGATTCCTTAAAGATAAACCCACGTCCGCATAGGGTGGTAAAGTTAAAAGGCAGAAAAGATATATACCGCATTAGAGTAGGCGATTATCGTGTGATTTATACAATAGATGATAGGAAACATCTTGTCGATGTTAGTTATGTACGTCATCGAAGTAAAGCATATATTTAGTTTGACAGCATTGGCTAAAGGGTGTATATACGTAATGTCTTTATCTGCAGGTTATATAAAATTCGGCAACATAAACAGGAGGTATTGTGAACAAAGTTAATACAACTGCTCTTTTGGAGCGAGTTAAACGATTGGAGCGTCAGAACAAACGGATAAAACTAACTGGGATTGTAGTAGTATTAGGTATGGCATTTGTGCTTCTTGTGGGAGCAAGAAAGAAAGTGCAAAAAGAGATTGTAGCAGAGAGTTTCCGTGTGGTGGATACGCAAGGACGAACTCGTGCTGGTTTTAGCGCTAACCAATACAGTTCAGAATTGACTTTTTATGGTGAGAATGAGAAACTCCGTGTTGTCCTTTCCGCTGGTTTTAGCGCTAACCAACCCGGTTCAGGATTGACTCTTTTTGACAGGAAGGGAGAACCCCGTGCTTTCCTTGACCCTTCAAGCTTGACTATTAGAGACAAGAAGGGAAAACGCCGTGTTGTCCTTGGCACTGTTGGAGAGAAACGTCCCCACGGTATAGGATCGAGTTTTGAAGGTACAGGATTGGGTCTTTATGACGAGAAGGGAGAAGCCCGTGCTGTCCTTTCCGTTCGCCTAAAAGGTCCAAGGTTGGTTCTTTTTGACAAGGGGGGAGAACCCCGTGCCGGCCTTTCCGTTCGCCCAGGAGGTCCAATGTTGGTTCTTTCTAGCGAGCTCGGAAAACCCCGTGCTGTCCTTTACAGTCTCAGGGAAGGTTCAACATGGACTTTTACTAACGAGAGAGGATCACCCCGTGTTGGCTTCCGCATTAACAAAGGAGGTCCCGTATTGGGTCTTTATGGCATTAGGGGAAAACGGGAGTTTTCGGCTCCATAATGCAGACGGTTTAAAACAAAGGAGGTAAGTAAAATGGATGAACTTTATGAACTTTATCTAGAAACTTATGAGAGAGCAATGCGTGATGTAGCCCCAATAAATAAGGAGCGATCTCAGAAAGAAAAACTCGCCATTGCTATTGCAGTAGATGATGCAAAGAGAAAGACTGATTTACGCTCTAAAGCGAATTTTGAGGAGAGAATTCGTGAGCTTTCTGATGGAGAAGCATCATCTGGTTATGATATAATTCAATGAAGGATTTGGGGAGGTCTGTGTTCGCAGAATCCTGTGGAAATGAGTTATAGAGTTATGAGTTATAGAGTTACGGAGTTCTCTGTGAGAGACAGAGAGTTCTCTGTCGGGAGTCGGGATGTCCCCCACGAGAAGGGGGATGTCTCCCACGGGAGCGGAGAGGTCTCCATCGGGAACGGAGAGTTCTCCGTCGGGAGCGGAGAGTTCTCCATCGGGAATGGAGAGTTCTCCATCGGGAGCGGAGAGTTCTCCATCGGGAACGGAGAGTTCTCCATCAGGAACGGAGAGTTCTCCATCAGGAACGGAGAGTTCTCCATCAGGAACGGAGAGTTCTCCATCGGGAATGGAGAGTTCTCCATCGGGAATGGAGAGTTCTCTATGAGAGATAGGGGATTAGTTGTAAAAGATTTAACCGAAGATTACGCAGAGAAATGATTAAATAAAATGCCACGAAATCACCAAATCACAAAACTGCACAAAAGAAATTATATTATAACTTTAGTGAAACTTAGTGCTTTAGTGTTTTTGTGGCAAATTAATCTTTGCGACATCCGCGGTTAAGTAAGAATTATGTCGGCAAAGAAAGATTATTACAATATTTTAGGGATTGGCAAGAATGCGAGTCCGGATGAGATAAAAACAGCATATCGGAAACTTGCACGCAAACATCACCCTGATATGAATCCCGAAGCCGATAAAAAAGAAGCAGAAGAGAAGTTTAAAGAATTATCAGAGGCATACGAAGTTCTTATAGACCCGAAGAAGAAGCAATTGTATGACCAATATGGGCATCAAGGAGTGGACCAGCAGTTTGGGCCCGGAGGATTTGACTTTGGTCGTGACTTTACGCATTCTGGAGATATAGAAGACATACTTGGCAACCTGTTGGGCAATTTCTTTGGCGGAGGACTTAATAGCATATTCGGAGGCGGCGGAAGAACAAGAAGTAGGCGAGGTTCAGACCTTCGTGTAAATATATCTTTAAGTTTAAAAGAGATTGCAAGTGGTGTAACAAAGAAAATCAAAATCAGGAGACAGGAGAAATGCAAAGCTTGCGGAGGCATAGGAGGCAAGGGGCTAAAAACCTGTTCAAAATGTGGAGGAAGCGGACGGATGAGACAGGTAAGTTCAAGTATCTTTGGGCAAATGGTGAATGTAGTGGCTTGTCCTGAATGCGGAGGGAGAGGCAAAGTCATATCAGAGAGATGCGGCGAATGTGGAGGAAGTGGCAAAGTAGAGAATGTGGCAACAGTGGCTATCAAGATTCCTGGAGGTGTGAGCAGGGGAAATTATATATCGCTCCGAGGGCAAGGAAATGCGGGTTCTAATGGAGGACCTCCGGGCGATTTAATTGCAGTAATAGATGAGCGCGAGGATGAGCTCTTT